>DKPS01000082.1 GCA_002471345.1 Saprospiraceae bacterium UBA7328 | reverse complement strand
TTTTCCAAAGAACATTGTCAGAAGTGCATAGATGAAGGAAAATCAGAAACACCATTTGCGATGATTTACAATGTTGACCTGAGGCCGCACAATGTTGTCTGGAAATATGACCAATTCTGGCAGAATAAACTAAATAAAAAAGAAGTACAACAATCTCAAATGGAAGAGTTGCATTCCATGTATCGTAATGTGGTGACAGAGTTTCAGATTCCTCTTGCAGTTGTGAAGTCAGAAGAGACAGACAGAAAACATCGTTATGAACAACATTTACATTTACCAGATGGTTCTGGTGCTCCAGTTGATGCACCATCAAATATAGTGAGGTATTAAAATGAAAAAAAATATATTATGTTTCTTTCGAGCAGGATTGGGGGATTTCTACCTTAGTTTCCCCCTGTTTTATACACTCCGAAACACTTACAAAAACGATAAAATAACACTAGTTGCTCCGCTTCTTGCCGCTGACCTTCTTCACGGCAAAGAGTGGTTTAATCGAATTGTCGCGCCTGAGCAATTTGTACCAGAACGAAAATATGATGTTGTCTATGATTTGGACATGACACGAACTGGAAGAACTGCTATATTCAATCCAAGAATGGATTATTTCGATGTTCTAGAATCCACACACAATGTATCATTTGGTGATAGGTCACAATTCCCCGAAATCTTCCAACTAAAAACTTCCAAAGAAGAGAGAAAACGAGTTGAAGATTTGAATGCAAAACACAGCAACAAATCCATACCAGATTCAAAAAATGTTGTGCTACATACTACACATACAGCACGAATACCAAAAGGCAAAACTCCACCTAGTGAATGGTGGTCAGAACTCATCTCCATGTTTCCTCAACATAGATTTTTCCAAGTAGGAACAAGTAACAGAATGAGTGATACTGTTTGTGCTGACTTTGATTTTACTGGTCGAACAACAAACGTAATAAACCAAAAAAGTCTTCTCAACCTAAGAGAAGTTGCTTATCTCATAGAAAAGACCGATTTTCATATTTCGGTTGATTCCATTGTTCAACATTTATCTTTATCAGCGGGCCCAAAAAGAGGTATGGTGATTCTTGGTAGTTCAGATTCCAAACTTGCTACTCACGAACACAACTACAACGTATCCTCTAATCGCCCCTGTTCTCCTTGTATCGATTCAACCAATAATCCCAATTGTTGTTTGATTCAAAACCCTAAACTATTTCCTACAATAGATAGAGTTACACGAATTCTAAGAGAAAACTTTTTACTTTCTCAACCTAAAAAATCGGGTTGGTTGATTGAAGATGAGATAAACAAAAAGAATATTCCAAAGGTTCTCTAATCAATAAATACTATTGATGGATATAGCAGAAGAACAACTGGAAAAAATTCGATTTACAATAGAAGTTCAATTTAGAGAACAGCTGGTTCGTAGAGCTGAATTTCCATTTTTACAATCAATAGGCCTGAAGGATATCTTTCAAGGTTTCACTAATCCAGACGGAACATATTTGGGAATGCTTCATTTAGTATGGAGTAGTGGTACGACTTGGAGGTCTAGTTGGATAGACACACACGAAGAAGGTGAAGACTTAATAAGAAAAATATTCCGAGAAAAACCAGAAGATACTGAAAAATTAATATCGATACATCATCTCATTGAAATACAAAGACAACAAAGAGTTAATGTAGAACATGAAATGGAACACTTATTAGAAAATGGTGACTTATTATGGAACTAAGAATGACAGAAAAAGCTCAAACAGTATTTCTAGAATCACTAGAAGCTGAAGGATTAGACCCTCAGAGTACTTATTTGAAAGTTGGTGCAGAGCCGGGTGGATGTTCTGGATGGAAGTTTAAACTAGAAACTACGGATACAAGAACAGCAGCAGATTCAGCATATTTTCATGGAGATGTTAGACTGATAATCAATCAAGTTCAATTTCATACTATTATAGGTTCATTGGAAATTGATTACAGCGAAAAGAATTTAGTGGAACAAGGATTTATTTTTAAAAGATTGGATACTGGTCAAATGTGTGGATGTGGAGAATCATTCACTCCCCTCAATAGTAATAAACCGCTTGGATGGTAATATGAATAAAGACACCAAGAAGAGACAATTATTAAAAAAAATGGTAGATGAAACATTTCGTGGTAAGTCAGGATTAGACATTCTTCATTCTAAAATAACTAACTTACAGGATAATGGATTGTTGCCTTTCATCGAAATACCACACGTTTTACACACACAAGAACATGGTGATTTGGTATTTCGTATCGACAAGAAAAAAGGTGGAATAAGAATAATGAAAAGAATATATGAATGGGATTCAGACAAGGATGATATAGACGATGAATAATAAAAAAACTAAACACGAAGGGAATGAAGGAACTGTAGGGTTTTGGCTCTACATGAAAGCATTATACAAAGATGAGCAATAGTAGTTGGTTAGAATCTCTCTCCGAGCAAGACAGAGAAAATTTATACATAAATTTTTGGAAGTATAAAGATATGTCTCATGATGAGATACGAAGTGCAATCATTGGAGGATTACACTTTTTAACAACAACTGATTTGGTAGGTTTACACTCAGAAATATCAAGAGTGCAAATTGAGCATAGTCACAAGAATGAAATAGAAAATGGCAAAACCTAAAAAAATACTTTCTTTGAAAAAGAAGAATACTGTTCCGAAAAGAACATCTATAGGAAAATCTAGAAGATC
>DKPS01000215.1 GCA_002471345.1 Saprospiraceae bacterium UBA7328 | reverse complement strand
GCTGTCTCTGTATCTATATAAACAGCGACACCACCTTTCTTTTGAGTCTCTGAAAGTAGGTGAGCACCCACTAATGATTTACCACTACTCTCCAATCCATTCAGTTCTGTAATCCTACCAACTGCAATACCACCATTAGGGCGATTTGAAATTGCTAAGTCTAACATTGTTGAACCTGTTGAAATGAACTCTTTGATATCTGTTGGTGTTTCTTGTGCGCCATCTAAGAAGTAAGCAACCTTATAATCTTTGAACTTCTTATTTAGAGAGTCGGCAAGAACTCCAGCTAAATCGTCTTTTACTGACATATATTTCTCCTACTAAAAATGAGGGTGACTCCAGATGATAAAGGATAAATCAAACAGTAGCTCTGAACCTTAGCCACCCTCTTATTTTTGTTTATTTACTTACTAAACAGTTCATCAAAAGCAGCACTCGCATCTTCAACTTTCGTAGAACTTTGTACTACGGAAGCAGGAGCCTCTTCTTTTGTTTCTTCAGTAGAATCTGATGGATTCAACCACTCGTTTAGAACCTCTGTGAGTTCTTCGTAGGTCTTTTCCTGATACAACTCAGTAATATCTTTTTGATTTTCCAAAAGATTTTCTAACTGAGCTTTATCTTCCACAATCGGGCTCTGATTAGGTTTTACCCTAATAGAAGTTTTTGGAAAAGAAGCACCACTTTCCTCAGCAGTTATGAACTCTACGGAAACATCACGACCATTTATAGCATCTGTGATATCACCATAGTCTGGATCAGCAATTACAGAAAGTAATTCTTGATAAACAGTCTTACCAAAACCCCAAAACTTAACACCTTGAGTTTCTTCACCTCTGACAATTACTGGAGCAAAGGTTCTCATCTTAGCTTCTAACTTACGAGCCATCTGATATTCTTCTCTATTTCCGCTTGTTTTTAGCTTCTGAGCAAACTCTTCGATTGGGTCTGGACGACCAAAAGAGATTGGTGATAAATAGGTTTTGTTATTCAAACCGAAATGAAAGAACAACTCAATGAAAGGATTATCCTTATTGTGTTTGTAAGGTAAAACTCTTATGATTTGTTTTCCTGGTTGAGGTTTCCATAGGTTCGAAGTCCTATTATTGGTTGTCTGAAGCTGATTCAGTCTTTTACGAATTGAACTAATATCCATTTGTTATTCTCCTATATTATTATTTATTTTTTAATTTGTAGTTACCACTAAGTGTAACCTATAATATATATCACTCAGCAAAGTGAAATACAATTTTATTTTAGACCTCTCCGAAGTTTTTGGTGTCTATTATTTTGTGCAATTTTGTTGGAATTTTATTTAGTCCAGCATCATTTGTTAGTAATAATGAGTTCTTATATTCTTCCCAAGGTACAGGAAATCTCTTATCCAATACTCCACCATTCAAGTCTCTGATAACTTCGTTTAGCGCATTGATTGAATATAATGTGTTGGTCTGTTTCTTTCTATGTAATGAAATAGTGTTAGGTATGTCATCAGCAATATAATCATCTTCGTACATTACATTATAAGTACATATCATTTGATTTGGCTCTGATAAATTTTGGAATACATAGACCTTATCATATAAAATATCATTACACTCTATGATAAGTTCGAGAATATCCTCAAGCCTATCTCTGATAGAAAACGTACATAGTAGTTGAGTTCTCATTTTATGCCTTTTTTGTATGATGGTTGAATAATAGTTTTACAGAACCGTCTTTCTCTGTTTTACATACCATTTCTGTCCATTGAGTTTCTTTACCAAATTGTACTGATATTTTCTTTCCATTAAATTGTACTTTTAATGGTCCTTCTGGATCACAATAATGATTAGGTTCATGAAGAGTAACTTCGCCAGTTTTTTTATTTGTAATTAAAGTAGCAACATCTTCCCCACAGCCATGTACCTCATTCCACATTCTTGTTAATTTTTTTTGCCCGTTGGGTGTCTTTGATAGTTCTTCCATACTATCTGTCCATAGTCTTAAATACTCAGTTTTAAATGCTGCTTTTTCTTCATTAGTAGGTTTATTACCTATGCTATGTTTTTCTTTTAAGGAATCTAATTTTTCATCAATAGACGAGTCACCTAAATAATGACTACTTGCTTTTTTAGTTCCTGAATTTTTCATTGTTATACTAGTTGGATCAGAATATATTTTTGCTGATATACCCTTTCGTGTACCATCTTTACAATAAACAAAAAAATCTGTTGGATTTGTTTTAGGATCTATATTGTACTTATCTTTAATATCATTATTGCCGAGATGTCCCATAGCTTCAGCTCTCTCAACCTCACAAGGTGGATTCATTTTAGATAAATAGTCCTTTACCTTTTCAGCAGCAGCCTCATTTTGTTTATTTGCTTTTTTATCTGAACCAGCCAATGAACTATAAGTTTCTCTTATTTTGTTATACTCTGATGTATTTTCTTCACTAGGATCTAATATAGCACAAACACCTGCTTCATTATGATCTCCACTTACTTTGGCTAATGTTCTATCAGCACTACTAGCTCTCATATCAACAAACAGCCCATTTCTATCAATAACATCTCTCATCAATTGAGTTAATGAGTCGCCATCTTTTCCTAGCATCATGTCTTTATAATCCATTCCAGCAGCCAAGTCTGTTAAGTAAATTTTACGATTTGCTTTTCCAGGACTATTTCTTGCTATAAGAGAAGCGGGGGGATTTACAAGCGCTTGAACTGCTTCTATTCTTTCTTCTTCTGTTTCAGCATTCGTAAATTTTTCCCAATTAGTTTTTATCATTAAAATAGTTTGTTAGATTCTTTGCACCGCTTTTAATTTCATCACTGATAGAGACTGCGGCAACCAGTTCATTATTAATCTTAAGAAACAATTGAAAGTCTTTTTCAATAAGTGGATCTGTAATCTGGATGAATTTAGCAGAACCAAATTGATACGAATTCCCTTTTGTGTCGGTCGCATGAAATCCTTTACCTTTTAGTTCATTTACAGTATCAAATTTGATGTCCGTTTTGTTAGATTTCAGATGCTTAACAAGCGATTTTGCTATGGGATGAGATGAATGTTTTTCGAGTTCATAGATGATGCTTTCGGCATTATAATTTTCATTCCACTTTTTTAATTCATGAATTTTAAATTCGCCATTGGTAAGTGTTCCTGTTTTATCGAAGATTATTTTTTTGGTTTTGCTGAATAATTCAATAGTAGATCCTCCTTTAATAAGCACGCCATTTTTAGCAGCTCTTCCAACTCCTACCATAACAGCAGTTGGGGTGGCCAAACCCATAGCACAAGGG
>DKPS01000079.1 GCA_002471345.1 Saprospiraceae bacterium UBA7328 | reverse complement strand
TCGGCTCATGAATTCATTATTGATATCCGATCCATAAAAGAAGAATCCGGAATTAGCGAAGAAGATATCGCCAAACGCCTTATGGATTATGGCTACCATGCCCCCACTATGTCTTGGCCCGTTCCTGGAACTATGATGATAGAACCCACTGAAAGTGAATCTAAATCAGAACTCGATCGTTTCTGTGACGCAATGATCTTAATTAAAAAAGAAATTGATAAAGTAGTTTCTGGAGAATTTGATAAAGTAGATAATCCTTTGAAGAATGCTCCTCATACTTCTCAGCATAGTTTATCTGATCGCTGGAATCATAAGTACTCAAGATATCAAGCCTGCTTTCCTGCTGAATGGCAAAAAGAACATAAATATTGGCCGTCTATTGGAAGAATTGATAATGCATTCGGAGATAGAAACCTAGTTTGTACATGCCCACCAATTGAAGACTACGAAACAGAATAAAAGAGTTTTATCACCAACGTTATCTTCTAACCTAAATTTTTTGTAATTTTCAATTAATGAAAAAGCAATTTCTAGCCTTCGCAATAATTTTATTATTTTTGTCCTCTTGTGGAGATAAAGGAACAGATAATAATAACTCTAATAATGATGCCTCTGATATTTTAATAACTTTTCCATTGGAGGACTCTTCTTTAATGGACACCGTATTAATTAGATGTGATTCTATTAATGAATTAGAGTTTAATAAAATATCACTCTGGGTGAATGGTGATTCTATCACAGAAACAAGCATCCAACCGTTTATTTTGCCTTGGATAACCACTAATTTTGAGAATACTTCCCATTCATTATTTTTAAGAGCGTACGATCACTCAGGTAATCAAACAGAGAGTAATCCACTAATTGTAAACGTTAACAACTTCTTGGTTTTTTCTAATGCATATGGTGAAGAAAATATTCATGAAGAGGGTCTATCTATCATACAGACAAACGATAGTAGTTTTATCATTTTAGGAAATACAGCAGAAGATCTCTTCCTGTTAAAAGCAGATAGATTTGGAAATAAACTCTGGAGTCAATATTTCGGAGGTAGCAAGGTTGATGTTATTCGATATCTTAGCCAAACTCTTGATGGAGGTTTTTTACTATCTGGAAGCTCGGAATCCTATGGTCCTGGAGAAAGTGATATTTGGATTATAAAAGCTTATCCGTCTGGCTTAATTGAATGGAATAAAAATTACGGAACATCAAATAACGAGTATGGAGGAAAGGCTTTAGAAAATAATGATGGGAGCCTGTTCCTTATTGGAAATGGAGATATTTCAGATACAGGAGATCAAGATATTTGGTTAATAAAAACAAATTCTCAAGGAGACTCACTTTGGAGCAAAACCTATGGCGGTGCAGGAGACGAAACTGGCCACGATATTATATCACTTGGCGATAGTAGCTACATAATTTTAGGAAGCACATCCTCTTATGGAAATGGTGGTGCAGATATATTGCTCATGAAAATAGATAAAGAAGGAGCAGAAGAGTGGAGCCTGAATTATGGAGGAACTAGCGATGAATATGGACAATCAATCATAGAAACTTCTGACAATGGTTTTGTCATATTGTCTTCTATTGAGTCTTATGGTGATGGAAATAATGCTGTAAATATTTTGAGAATTAATTCTTCTGGTGAAATCATTTGGGAGAAAACATTTGGTGGCGGAGATGGAGTTAAAGGTAGCAACATGATTCAAAGAACAGAGGATGATAATTTTATTCTAACATATAACTCCTTTGACCATCTAAAAAACGGGTATAATACATGGGTCATTAAAATTAATGATAGTGGATTCATTGAATGGGGAAGAAAATTTAGTAACGATGATAGTGACTTTGGCTATTCTTGTGTCTCAACTCTTGATGGAGGGTACGCAATTACAGGAAGCACATTTAACCTTGGAAATGGAAATAAAGATTTTGGGGACCTTTGGTTATTAAAGACAGATGAAAAAGGCGTAGCAGCTCTTCCACCAAATTAGAATTATTTTAAGAGAAGCATCTTCTTTGTTTGGCTAAAGCTTCCTGTTGACATCCTTGCAAAATACACTCCCGTAGCCATTGCTTTCCCATATTGATCAACTCCATTCCAAGTGATAGAATGAACTCCATAGTCTTGATCCTCATTTAGTAGTGTTCGTACTTCTTGACCTACGACATTATAGATTGATATTATAACTCTCGATCTTTTTGGAAGTTGATAGTTCATCTTTGTTATTGGATTAAAAGGGTTTGGGTAATTTTGGCTTAAAGCATATTCCTTGGGTATATTTTCTAAGATATCTTCGCTTTTTTGAATAACATAATCTAGATCACCCGCAACAAGCTTAAGGTCATAAGATAAACTTGTTTTATGTTGTATTTCTATAGAGCTACCTGGAAAATCATATTCAATTTCCCTTTTTTGTATATCTACTATAGATACGTGTAAACCCTTTGGAGCAGGCCCTTCAAATAAACTCGAAAAAAGAATCAGGTTCTCATCACTTTCAGGTTCGATTCTTAAATCCCAGACTCCATTAAAATCCTCTGTAGATCGTATATCTTTTATATAGCTGTAAGTTTTTAAACTATACAAGTTTGTAGCAATAGATAAATTATTATTCAAATCAACTAATTTTGGAGTATCATACGAATCACGAGTATCAGAAGCCTGAACTTTTCTTCCCACCGTAGTAGAATAATTAAAATAAGAATCGCTATCTAGTCGCAAATTTAAGATCCACTCGTCCGAAGCAATTATTCTTTCTGCTGAATTTTCTATTTCGCCAAAAGGGAAGAGAGTTATTTTTGCTGTATCAGTAGCATAGACAGCATAACCTCTCCATGGCTCAAATATATATTGAGCACTACTCCAGCCGTCTTTATCTCGATTCCCAAAAGTAAAAAGATCTCCAACCGTGCTCTCTTTTTCAAAAGTTACAGAGAACGAAAAAGGACTACCAATCATGTTCCAACCTTTCTTTAAGGAGATCGTATAATTTTCAAGGGGAAGCGCTGAGCTTGTATCTTCTTTAAAAACCACGGGTTCATTATACTTATGCTTAAACCAGTAAGCGTTTCCAATTTCTATTATATCTGGAATAACATATTCCTCACTTAGTGGATTATATTGGTAAAATATATGTCCTTCTTTTAATTGAGATTCGGCTAAACTTAAATCCTGAGGAACTCCAGGCCATGAAATTAATCGCCAACCACCCTCATCGATGCCCTCAGGATAAGAACTGTTCTCATGAGTCATTGTCATTTCACCACTGCTAAACTTAATCTCCACTGTTTTGTATTCACTACTAGAAATGTTCTCCATGTTATCAACAGCAATAACTCGAGCTCTAAAGTTTTCTACACC
>DKPS01000087.1 GCA_002471345.1 Saprospiraceae bacterium UBA7328 | reverse complement strand
TTGTGGCCTCAATCGAGATCCTATTCCCCCTGCCATTATGATAGCGTCGAGTGGCAACAAAGATCTCTTCTTACTTATATCTATTACTTTCAAGATCTTCATCTCACTGTCGAGCCACGGTAATAATTTGACGCCCTTGCTTCTATATTCTCTTATCTTATCCAGGTTAGAATCTTTAGATGATAAGTATTTAAAAGTCTTATTCATGAAGTGTGACAAAGTCTGATCTGATTTGACATCACTCAACAAAGCGCGACGAATATCACCATCTGTGAGCGTGCCTATCAAAGAATTACTCTGATCCAAAACAAATAAAGTTAAAGAATCTGGCACCTTGTTAAGTTGGTTCAGTGCATCTTTAAGTGATTGATCATTCTTAATTAAATTGTTGGTAAAGTCCATATTATAGTTTGATCTCTTTTAGTACATTTATTATCATGTCAGATGAATTCGATGTACTCATTTTATATTCATTTTCGCCAGTAAAAGGATCCAAAGATTCTATATAGGTTACTTTTTTAAGTATTTCACTTTTATCAAACGGACAATTAAAAGTATTTTCACTTTGGATTCTACCTAGTTGACGTTCTCCAAGATTGATGACATACTTATTAAATGAAGCTGCTTCAACTAATCCACTTGAAGTATTTCCCATTAAAAAAGAGCAATGATTGATACAAGAGAAGTATCCTTTAGTACCAAAATTTTCTACCAGAACAACATTTGATCTTTCACTTTTCAACTTTTGAAATATCTCTCTTATCACTCTACCATTTGTATCTGCATTAGGCATCGTAATTACCAATTGGTATTCCGTAAGTTCAATTAAAGCGGAAGCGAATTCATTTGCGAATTGCTCATTCATATCTGCCTTTACCGTCTCAGGATGTAGAGTAATTAGAATTGATGGTTTACTAAGATCTATTCCAAAAGTATCTTTAAAATCACTAAGACTATAAATAGGTTCTGCAAGAAGGTTATCTATACTTATTGTTCCAATGTTGTATACTTCAGTAGACTTACCCGTAATATTAATAACTCTTTGTTTGTATTCTTCGGTGGAGGTAAAATGCAAAACAGAAGCTGATGTAATCATATGTCTAAACTTATCATCAATAGCACCTAATGTTGTTTCTCCGCCATACAGGTGAGCAATTGCCAAGTTGAATGGTACGGCACTCGCAACTGCTGCAAACATTTCGAATCTATCACCTAATACTATTATTAAATCAATATGATTTTTTTGCTTATTCCAATATATACCAAATCTCTCCATAGTAAGCGACATCGATACTGTAATATCCAGAGCAGAATCGCCATCCACAAGTGTTTCTATCTTATCTATATTAGTATACCCATCATTGTAAATGTTCTCTATAGTTTTACCATAGAAATCGGATAAATGAGTTCCAAAGGCAAGAATTTTCAGATTGAAAAATGGATCACTTTCTAATGCTCTAAGCAAAGGTCTATAGATTCCATAGTCAGCTCTTGAACTTGTCAATACACATATATTCATATCAGATCTGAGTATTTTAATTTTTGATCTTCAACTATCCCTGACTTAACTTTCATGCCTATGATAGAGTCAAGATTCATTGGCGAAATGCCATCTCCAGGACGTTTCATTATTAAGTCATCTGAAGTCAGTGTATGTCCTGATATTAGATCTCTGGATGTGTGTATACTTTTACGAGCAATGGCTATATTTTTTGTTTCTGATGGAGAAGGTTCTTTGCGAGAAGAACCCAATGCAGATTCAATATTTCTAATCGCTGACACCATCGACTTTAGCTCATTCGGTTCCAAAGAAGCTACGTGATCAGGGCCCTCCATAGTACAATCTAAAGTGAAATGTTTTTCAATACAAATGGCTCCCATTGCTACCGCTGCTATGGGTACTTCTATTCCTAAAGTATGGTCAGAATACCCTATATCGGTTTCAAATTCCTTGCCTATAGATAGCATCGCATTAAGATTTACATCCTCCATAGGCGTTGGATATTCGGTATTGCAGTGAAGAATAGTAATATCTTTTCTTTTTGCTCCAGCTTCAATTAATACGCTTAAGGCGCTTTCTATATCTCCCATGTCACACATACCTGTCGATAATATTATCGGAAAACCTAATACCCCTATTTTTCTTAAATACGGAAGGTTAGTAACCTCGCCACTTGGTATTTTGAAAAGACTTATCCCTAAATCTACCAATAGATCAATACTCACTAAATCAAATGCTGTGGATAAAAATTTTATTCCTTTTAACTCACAGTAATTGATTAGAATTCTGTGCGCCTCTTGATCTAATTCCAACTTCTTTACCATATCAAACTGACTTTCATTATTGCCAGTATTAGATACTTGATAATCTGCTTTGACTGCACTTCTACTAATCGCAAGCTCTGTTTTGAAGGTTTGAAATTTTACAAAATCCACACCAGCATCTACCGCAACATCAATCATTTTTTTTGCTGTCTCAATACTACCATTATGGTTGACCCCTGCTTCAGCTATTATTAACACTTTCTTCATCTACTAATTATTTGCTTTTCGTTCAGCATTATCTGATTATTGTTCTTGATGCATT
>DKPS01000254.1 GCA_002471345.1 Saprospiraceae bacterium UBA7328 | reverse complement strand
ATCCCTCCTGCTAAAAGCAGCTTTTGAAAGTTTTTGCTCTTGTCTTTATCTAGAAGTAATTGGTGGAGTCCTAATGCGCCGATAATAATAATAAATGGAGGTAGAACGGAGACTGCAGAACTAGGGCTTCTAAACTTATTAAACATAGGTAAATGCTGGTAGAAAATCTTGTTAATATTAAAATCAATCCCACCTAAGCTCACTCCTACATGTTCTCCTAAAGAAAGAAAAAAGATGACTAAAAAGAAAAGAATACTGGATAGAACTATTTTCTTATCTAGAACAAACAATGCTAAAACGAAAATTAATAATAAACTAGCGCCTAAATAAGCACTGCCAGATGTGAAAGGCATATTCCCCCAATAACCAGGGATAGCGACTTTTCCATTTTTAACCAATCCATTATTTTGAATAATTAGTTTTGAGATTGGGTTTGCTTTATCAACCATTTCTTGGCTTCCGCCACCAACAATTCGAGGCACCAGTATATTAAAGAAATCCTTGACTTCATAGCTCCAATTCATGGCATAATCCCAATCTAATCCACCATTGCTCTCGCTTTGACTTTCAATTTCAAGAACATCTCCTCCACGCATTGTTTTTTCAGAAAAAACTAAAGAAGAATACAGTTGGGAAAAGTTTGAGCAAATACCTAATGTTGCTCCAATTATTAATATTCCAATCCCCTTATAGAGAGATGAATAATCTTTTTTTCTGAGGAAACTAATTAAAAATGGAAGGGGAAATAATAATAGCGCTAAGGCTAAATAATAGATCATCTGTACATGACCTGAATAAATCGAAAGAGACAAGCCTAAGCTGAAAAGTAAACCACCTTTTAGGTGATTGTTTCTCAGTACCATTATTAATCCAGCGATTATTAATGGCACATAACCTAAGGTATATATCTTAGAAAAATGACCAGCATCGAGTAAAGTTATAAAGATGGGACTGAACATATAAGCCAAACTAAAGATTAGGGATAGCGATGGTTTTACACCCAATGAGCAAACCGCTACATACATGATAAGTGCTAATGCGAAAAAAAGTCCGATTGGAGCCCTGTGATTAAAGGTAATTACCTTGTCAATATATCGTAAGAAATTATTCTTTTTACCCAGGCTTAAAAGGAAAATAGGGCCGCCAGAAAATTGAGATGAATTCCAATAAATCAAATGCTCACTATTTTCCATATAATCCTTAATATGTTTAGTTTTAGCGTCAGAATTTATAATATCACCTGCTACAACCTTTTGTCCTTCTAGCTGAGGGAAAAACTCAAAGCAAGAAACCACTAGTAAAACAATTATCGAAATAAGATGTGGGATTGCTTTTTTTAGGATTATTTTCATAAATCGAGTAATTTCCTAGCAAAGTAAAACATTTTTTTTTTCTTTGTACCTACTTTAGATAATGAAATGATTGAACGTCGAAGCAAAAGAGAACTTTATTTTAGAGAACAAGATTACACTACAGAGAAGTACGTAGTACCTTATATTCAAAAGTATCTCAGGCTTAGTCATCAGCATAGAGTTTTGGAGATTGGATGTGGTGAAGGTGGTAATTTGAAATATTTCATTGATGAAGGTTGCGAGGTGGTTGGTGTGGACTTGAATACCAAACAACTCGAAAATGCAAAGACCTTTACCAAGCAGTTTTGTAAGGATACTTCCAAAACGAAATTATTAAATTTAAATATTTACGATGCCAAGTTGGAGGACATTGGCCAGTTTGATCTTATTATGATGAGAGATGTTATCGAGCATATCCCTGATCAAGAAAAATTTTTAAGCTTCTTGATGCAATTTATGAAATCTAATGGTATTGTGTTTTTTGGCTTCCCACCATGGTATATGCCCTTTGGTGGTCACCAGCAAGGGTGTAGAAGTATTTTGCGCAAAGTGCCTTATTTCCATATTCTACCAAGTTTTATTTATAAACGATTATTACAGTGGTTTGGCGAATCTCCTTATGCAACCGATAGCTTGTTAGAGATTAAGTCAACTGGAATTAGCATTGAACGCTTTAAAAAGGCGCTGTTGCCTAATATATGGTCAATTCTGGATGAAACACTTTATCTCATTAACCCGAACTATGATATTAAGTTTAAGCTCAAACCCAGAAAGCAGTTGCCAGTTATTCGCTCAATACCTTTTTTTAGAAACTTTGTGACTACTTGCGCGTATTATATAATCACACCCAAAAAGTAATTATTGAAATATTCCATCATCATAGCAGTCTATAATCGCCTAGGAGAAGTTAAAGAACTTTTAGCTTCTGCTGAATTGATGCCGTTTCCAAGAGAAGCTTTTGAGTTTCTATTTGTAGATGATGGTTCTACAGATGGGTTTAAGGAATTTATAGAAGCCTATCAATCCGAAAGTAAGCTGCAGATTCGTGCCATTTATCAGAACAATCAAGGACCTGGAAAGGCACGTAATTTCGGAATGCAAGAAGCCTTGGGTGAATACTTTGTATTTGTAGATTCCGATTGCATGTTCCCTCCAAATTGGATTACCGAAGTTCATTCTCATTTAAACCAGAATCAGCTTGATGCATTTGGCGGACCAGATAGTGCACACGATTCATTTTCACCTTTAGTAAAAGCAATCAACTATAGTATGACCTCTTTCTTAGGCACAGGTGGTACACGAGGGGGAAAGAAAAGCTTAGGCAAATTCTATCCACGTAGTTTT
>DKPS01000228.1 GCA_002471345.1 Saprospiraceae bacterium UBA7328 | reverse complement strand
TCATTCCTAGTACTGTACTTAAATCGTCATATTGAATGGTACTAGAAATGGAAACTTGGGGTGAGATATCATAGTTAACTTGAAATCGAAATAAATTGGTAGAGAACATCCCTTCTTCAAGATCTACATTTGTTTTTACATAAGAGGATTCCATATTTAAGCCGGGAATTAGCCGAAGTGTTAATCCCAGTTCGATGATTTCTCTATTTCCTGACCAGAAGCCTCCATTTCTATATTCGAATTGTCCTACTACATTTCGAAATGACGCGGTCGATGCTCTGAAATCAAAAATCCAATTGGCATATTCCGCCATTGGAATTATAATTGATCCATCTCTTAAAATGTCAAAATCCCTTTGCAGTCGTTCATAATTACGGGTAAACCTGATTTGAAATCCGTCTCCAGATTCAAATTGTAATTCTAGTGGTTGTAGTCTTAAATTCTGGGTCAACAAACTAAAATCAAGATCCCATAAGTTTTGATAGAGCACTGACATCGAAATAAAGCGAACCACATCACTTTTAGGAAAATTAGGTCTGAATCCAATATTTGGCTCTATCCTTCTAAAGCCATTCCTCCTATTAAATCCCACAGCAGGATCATATCCAGTTCCGAATTCTCTATATGAACAATGACCAAACCAAGGTCGATTGGGAAAGTTAATCCGAAATCCTCTTGACGATTTGTCTAGAAGGGAAGACCCAACATCCAGAGGCGATTCAGGATTATGGAATACAAAAAAAGCTTGAAACTGAAGTATCTTATTGGTGAGAAATGAAGATGTATTCAATTGAATATCAGCACCATATGTATGTCTTGTTTGCAATGGATCGGTGAGATCTTCGCCATTTTTGGTAGACCTCCTTGTATATATTAAACCTATTGTACTTTCAGATCCTATGTTTTGTTTTAGCCTGGTTACTGTGAAATTTTCAGATTCAAGATCACCTTGTTTTCGAGTGCCTACATTTAAAATAGCCATATCCAGATTACCAACTCTTCCCAGTATTCGTGTGCCATAATTAATAGGTATTTGTCTTCCTTCATTCAAACCAACACGCCTACTGAAATATGGATTAATACCACTTCGTGGTGCGAAACTGTAAATTCCGGCACCTTCCAAAAAGAAATCCCTCTTCTCAGGAAATTGAAGTGGGAATCGGGTCAGGTTGATCTGTCTGTCATCAACTTCAGTCTCAGCAAAATCTGTGTTAACAGTGACTGAAGCTTTGATATTAGATGTCAGATTATAATTGACGTCAATACCTGCTGTGACCTTATAATCACTTTCTTGTCCAGCCACTTCAGTATTCCTTACAGTAGAGTAGGGCACAGCTTCTAATCCTAATCCTTGAGACACACCGCTGATGCCTGTCAATTTTCCACCGTCTTGTGGTCTATTAATATTCTGATTCAATTTATGGCCTGTCCAATAGGCCTCTTCATTTTTACGGCGGATGATTCTTCTGAAATTTATTCCCCATTTGTCATTGTTGGGATCAAAGTTTAATGTTCTCAATGGGATCTTAATCTCAGCAACCCATCCTTCTGCCGTTATGTTAGTCGAAAGATCCCAAATGCCATCCCAATTCAGATTGACACTACTGCCTTGCCCTGCAGAAACTAATCCATCGGTCTTTACGCCCAATGGTGTAATTGCAAACAGGTAGGCATTCCTTTTATCATAGTAGGTATCAAAAAACCATGTAAAACTGTCTTCAAGATCTACATCAGCATCAATGGATTTTTGAAAGGCTTTGATACCTGAGGGATTACTGTCATACAAGGTCACAGCCATGTAAATATTCTCCTTATCAAAGGCTATTTTGACTTCTGTACGCTCAGTTGGTGCATTTCCTACAACTGGAACTCTCATCACAAAGTCAGATACAGGTTCTACTGAAGCCCAGAATGTTTCATCAATCTTGCCATCGATGTTAAGTTTAGTCCCTTCTGGAATTGAGCTTATAGCAATGGATTTTTCAACTGCTTGGTCTGGGGCCTGTGCAGATAGGACCGTGAAATAAAAGCTTATTGAAAGGAAAATAAGAATACTAAATATTGGTCGTTTATTCACAATTTAATCTAACGAATTTTTGGTTTTTGAGAAAAAGTGAGCATGGTGTAAAATATCGAATTTTATAGTTAAATCATCATATGGTAAAATGAGTATTGAAGTTCTAAACATTGCTTGATTTAATTTACAGGTAACAATGTAACTTAAAAATAATAGCAAGATCAAACTGAAAATAGACTCACATATAGCCCTCTTCTTCCAAAAATGTCATCTTTTAGTCGATTTATGAAATTTTTTTATTCAGACTATTTTATGGGGTTGTAAAAGACAGGTTTTACATAGAATTCAATTGCAATTCTATATTAGAAATTAATTGATTTGCTCGATTTAATAATGCTCTAAAAATTGTTCTTGTTCTCACATGATGATAAATGAGGTTTTTTAAAACGGCTAGATACTTTTGATTCCCTTTCTCATCCATGATTGATTTAAACTCTTCTGCTGTCAAATTATTGATAATGGAAATATCATGTTCAATTAGTATCTTTTCATGTTCTTTTGTAGCATTTGATAAGTAAAGATTTAAGGGCTCGAAATCAGAAGCTCTACTATAATACTCACTGAGATTTTCTCTCAAATCGTCATTTCGGATCACTTCAAGTCGACCATTTGACATGATTTCATTGAAAGTGTTAGACCGGATATCTACATTTAAAGAAAAATTAATTGTATTCATCATTCTACTAAAACTAGGCAGTGAATCTCTGGAAATCCTTTTTTCTGCTTCAGTAATGAACATCTTTTGATTCTTATTTGTGGCCAAGAGCAATTCTTCCATAAAATCGTCATCAAGTAACCTTATTATTTCATTGCCACAAACAAATCGACGATAGGATCTATTAAAGATATTGTTGATCTCTGCTAAGTCTTTTTGTAAGTCCTGTTTCAGCCGATTCAGGTAATATTTTTCCATTGTCGATCTTTTCTACTTTCATTCCAATTATTGATCTGTAGCGCTATCAATATCCCAATAACCACTAATGCAATTTCACCTATGGCATAGAGCAAGTACTTTCGGCTACTACCTGAATCAATCAAGGACTTTCTTATTTTTCTTAGTAATGTGAGCATAGTAGGCATAGTCCTGACAATGAGCAGTGACTTTTAGTAAAGATAAGAAAGAAGCCCAAGTCTTAGAAAGGGGAATTTTGGCACTTCCGTGAGTCGTCCTTTTGATCACTTTTTCGAGGTCATCAATTTGTCTCTTATAATGGTAATCATATCACTATGGCATGGCTTTATTGGCTATAGTGTCTAGATTGAAACAAAGCGACTTCATCAGTAGTAATACCCATAAGATCTAATGCTTTAAGTTTCTTTAATCCAACATGTCTCAAAGATTCTGCCTTGGCTATGTCTTCAATTTTGTAAAACTATAATCCAGACGAGCATTTGTTAATTATACTTCTTTTCAATCCGCTCTTGTAGTTGTTTCGTTTCCTCAAGGACTTTTAAAGTTTCTTCCTTATAATACTCAAAGAGATCAAGGTACATGATCAAGGATTGTCTATACTGAATGTCATTTTTCAATTCACTAAAATTCCTAGGCTCCAGAAGTGTCATTTTATTATTTACACTTTTTGCAACAAACTTTTCTTGCATATGACCTATCATATATTTGTAAAAATCATCTCGCAACTCTCTCAGTGCAGTCCCAGCTATTGGCACTACATAGGTATAGTATTTACCGATTTCAGACCTCACATGTTGATCTGCCACTAAATCCATACCCATTGAAGAAAGTGATTCATAACCGCTCACTTTTAGTTCAACATACGGATAGTTATAAATATTCCTGAAATGAATGGATAATGAGTCGTTATATTCTGAAGCACTCTCTAAGGACAATAGTGTCACATTGAGTGAATGGATAGCTTGCAAAATGTTGTTTTGATCATGATATAGATTATCATTAAGACTATTGGAATTGACCTCGAGGTCAGAAAGTATTTCTGATAATGCATTTTTCTCTTTTGCTAACATTTTCTTTTTCTCATTCCAGTTGTTGATTTGTAATGCAATCAAGATCCCAATGACAACTAAAGCTATTTCACCTATGGCATAGAGCAAGTACTTCTTGGCATTGCTGGTCTCAATAAGTGATTTCCTGATTTTTCTGAGAAACGTATGCATGAACTAAAGATAAGAAAGAAGAGGTAGGTCTAATGTTGCACTTTTTGACCAATCGACATGTTGCCTCAAAGAAGCTCCATAATCCGAATATCGACAAGCCGCAGAAATTGTCAACAAGAACATGTATTTCATCCTAAAGACGAAAATAATAGAGCTATAGAGATTTATTAATCTTTTTCTTTTTCCTCTATTTTACTTCTGGATTCCAACTATTGTAATCGATGAATTTCTTCATTAATAAGGAAGCGAATCTGATTGATTTCACCGATTGTTTTTTGATGCTGGGATATGACAATCCATCTCCATGAAAGTGATTTTTGTAGCGTCAATAGAAGTAGCTCGTCTTCAATTAAATGGTCAATGTCCTTTATGTTTATATGATTAAACTTTCTGCTCCAAGCAAATTTGCCAGCCTTTTTCTTTTGGGAAGTTTTCTCTCGGTTTACCATTAAATGGTGCTCCAAAAGTGGATATATTTTGTTTCTAAATTTTGCATTTTCTACAGCAGCATCTGATTGCATCACTAATGGTATTGACAATTGATAAAGGGTCGTTATTTTTTGACGCAAGGAGTCATTAGAAAGAATATCAAGACCTAAGGATTTCAATGATTCAAAAGCACTTGTTTTAGGATTCGATTGCTCCAAATCAAATACTTCTGGTAAATACAACATTAAAGTATCTATTTCAATCTGACGATTAATAAGCATGTCCCGAACTATCAAAGATGCATTATAACTGTCTTCAATATCTTCTACATCATCTTCGAGATCCATTAATGTTTCCAATAATTCAGAATGGATTTCTTGATAAACTTGTACTTCTTTTTTCAGAAGTTTCTGAGACTCATTCCAGTTATTGAGTTGCAGGGCTATCATGATGCCGATTACGACAAGAAAGATTTCACCTATGGCATATAGGAGATATTTTCTAACACTGCCTGATTGAATTAGTGACTTTCGAACTTTTCTTAGGAATGTGAACATTCACTAAAGATAGTGAAGCAATAAGAAGTAGATATAGAAGGCTCAGAATCTGATAGGAGCACTCAATTGGTGAGATTCCCATGTTTTCTTGGGAAAGTGAAAATACACATTGGGACACCAAATCACTGTATTGGGCATAAAAGAACAGAGGTTTAGAACTAAATGTATTAAGTTAAAGAACATAAGAGCTTTGAAATATCGGCTTTGGGTTTTAGAACAAACTACTTAAATACTAAATTCTATGAAAATATTTTATTGAAAACATACACTGACCACAAAACACCCTTTGATATGAAAAACTTTAAAACAAGAAATTTTCAAATTTCTAACAGTTTATACTGTTCCTATAATTCACACCATAAGTTCATTCTCTCATTAAGCTTCGTATTTGTGATATGCTTCACAGTGCGGACAGACGTAAGGGCACAAACATATATTACAACAGGGCTCTCTGATGACTGGAATAACTCTATCTCTTGGAACTGCAGTAACGGTCCTTGTGCCAACAATCCTGTACCTGATAAAAAACTGGGAAGCTCTAAAATCTATGTTCAGCATGATATGAACTACATTTCTAACAACCCTATTAGTATAGGTAATAAAGGAATTATTGAAATCACACAAGGTGCCTCGCTTAATTTGACATCAAATTTGAATATAAATAGTGGAGGTGAATTGATTATTAATAAAGGATCAATTGATATCGGGCCTGGAGTACTCAATAATAATGGTTCTATTTTTCTGATAGATGCACTTGTCAAAAAGGATGGTAACTTTGTCAATGATGGGCCTACCAATATGTCAAACTCCTGTATTCAAATATTGGATGGAAACTTTAATAATAGCTCTTCGATTACTGGGGTAGGCAGTATTAAGACTTTCAGTGGAAACATAAACAATACGGGCAGCTGGGACAGCTCTGTCCAATATTGTTATGGTAACAATGGAGGTGGACTTCCTGGGACTCCTAACTGTGAAGAAGTGGATGCCATATGCGAATGTGTTCTTACTAATTGTGACATTCTTCCCGGTTACAATCCTACTACCAAAGTAGATTCATTAATTGGATCTGAACTTGATGCATTATCGAAGTCTTATGATCCCAATGGGCAACCACCTAACCCATTCATTTATGTGCTTAATGAAAATGAGGAGGTGCTAATTGAAATAATTGTCCTAGTTGGAAATTATAATGATGTAGTTACTTTTTTGGGAAGTTTTGGAAAAGGATCTTCGGACTTTATTGATGATAGAGCCAATAATGTAAATGATGAAATATTAATTACACTTTTTTTTCCAATATCTGATCTTCAAGAACTCAATAGACGTGCAGATATAATAAACCATGCTAGACAAGTATCCCCAGGCTTGACCAATACAGGTTTGATTAATTCTCAAGGAGACATGGCTCAACGCTCTAATATTGCACGATTAGGTTGGGATAAATCAGGTGAAGGTGTCAAAATAGGTGTGATTTCTGACAGTTACGCTTCCAATGAATCTGGGAAGGATACAGATATTGATAATGACGATCTTCCTGGAACAGAAAACTCAGTTGTAGTTGTTCAGGACTATCCATTTGGGGGAGCATCTGACGAAGGAAGAGCAATGCTTCAGATAGTGCATGATGTAGCACCAGGTGCACAATTATTTTTTCGAACTGGCTTCATAAGCGAAGGGAATATGGCAGCAGGAATCAGAGAGCTAACAGATGATTTTGGTTGTGATATTATCGTCGATGATGTTCAGTATCTTACTGAGCCTTTTTTCAGAGATGGTATAATTGCTAAATCTATTGATGATGCTGCAAGTAAGGGTGTGGATTATTTTAGTGCTGCTGGTAATTTTGGCAATCGTTCTTTTGGAAGTACATTCAGCCCATCACCAGCACCAAATGAGACCAAACATGATTTTGGAGGTGGTGATTTTCTCCAAAATATACAACTCGGTACAGGGCAATATATCATTGTCCTCCAATGGGACGATGATTTTTACTCTTTAGATGGCTCAGGTGCTAAAAATGACCTTGATATTTATTTAGCAGATGATGATGGAAGTATACTTTATGGATTCAATAGAGACAACAATGGAAATGCAATCCTTGAAGGTACTGACCCTATAGAGATCATGCCATTTAATGTTATAAATCCGACTTCTACTAATATAATAATTGAACGTGCAGATGGTTATGGTCCTTTTCCTAAATTTAAATATGTGGTATTCAGAGCAGGTGACAGCGGTGTTTTCAATGCAACTCCCTCCATTGGAGGTTCTACCATTGTGGGTCATGCTAATGCCAATGGAGCAATTACAGTAGGTGCTGTAAGGTATGACAATACACCAGTATATGGTGGTTCTTTGGTAAAACAGAGCTTTTCCTCTATTGGGGGAACCGAGACAGAGGGAGCTATAAGAACGAAACCAGATATTATGGCTCCTAATGGAGGAAACACATCGGTGGAGCTAGGTTCTCCGGATTATGATAATGATGGCCTTCCAAATTTTTTCGGAACGTCTGCAGCAGCACCCCATGCGGCAGGAGTAGCTG
>DKPS01000056.1:932-7990 GCA_002471345.1 Saprospiraceae bacterium UBA7328 | reverse complement strand
CCAGAAGGTTTAACACAAGTAATTGCCGCCGATCTGTTAACACCCAATTTATCCGCCCACTCTTTGTTCGTTTCCACAGCAACTTTTCTAAGGTCTTGTAAAAGTTCATCTAATCCTTTCTTCCTACCACTCGTAAGCGGATTGTCTAGAATGCCGGTGAGCGAGACACCAAGTAATCGTTCATCTGAACAGTTTCTTTCCCATTCTTTAGTAAGATATCTGAAGTTTGTGAGGGTGGATTGAAATGTGCCAAGGATAGTCGCAACCCGCACTTTTTCAGCAAGAGATTCGGGAGTGTCATGTCTTCTGACAATACATTCTGATAAGTTGCAAAATTCTCTACTTCTGAGTATAATTTCGCTACATGGATTAGTTCCAAAATCTTCTCTGGGCTCTCTCCTTTTAATGAACTCTTGATTTTCATCCTTCTCTCTTTCATTTAATTTTGATACTTGTGCTTTTGCTGAAGCACCATTATACATTCCCCTTTCACCAGATTTGGAATCGTAAAGTGAATTCCATTCTCTCATAAAAGTTCCCACATTTGGTTTCTCTTTGTAGTTTACTGAATTATTAGCAAGTGCTCTTTGTCCGTTATACTCCCACCATTGACCAGATTTCGCTTTCCTCATTTCACCATCGTTGAGGTCTGACAAACTGATAAGTGCTGAACGGCGAACACCTCCCACAACAACAATAGCTGCTATCTTACAAACAATATCGTGACATTCTATGGGTTTGAGTTTTCTACCAGCTGCATCTTGAAATATTTTTGTCGAAAAATGAAATAGGTCATCTAGTGGTTCTGGGCCGGATGCTCTTCCTCCAAACGTCTTGAGAGGTGTTCCCGCTTCTCTTACTTTAGACAAATCCCATTGTGGAACTTGACCACTCCACAACAAACTGAGTAATTCTTTATATGCTTTTGCCCATCCTAATTTGGAATCTGCTACAACAATGGTTGTATCAGTTGGATGGAATTCTTCTGCGATTATTGGTAATTGTGAAACATGATTCGCTTCTACACTAAATCCTACCCCTGTTCCGTTCATAAGAACGTAAAGGATTTCATCGAATGATCTAGGATTGTCAATCTTTACATAAGAGCAATTGTATCCAGCAATATTCTCTTTCCTAAGTGCTTCCCCAGCAGTCATCATACATCGCATTGAAGGCATAACATTCAACGACATTACCTCTTTTTTTAGTTTCTCTAATTCTCCATTTTCCAAATCATAGTTACACATCTCCTTGAGGTGTTCTTGAAAAAATTGAAAAAACCGATTTACTGTTTCGCCCCATGTTTCCCTCCGTTTCTTCTCATAATCCCATCTCGCATATCTTGATAAATGAATAAATTGTTGGTATTGAGTTGGTAATCTTTCGGGATCGGGTACGGTCATTTCTTTCTCCATAGTGCTAGGTGAGTTTTTGCGTGTAGATTTTTAAATGTATTTTTATTTATGATGTCGATTATTCTTGTTTCATTGATACTAGAAAGAATCATATCGTTGATGTCTTTACAAGCAACTGAGTCTGGCCAGATACAAATATTCCAACCCTTGTTTATCGCATTTTCCATCTTGGATATAATTTCTTTGTTTCTAGGTTCATTATCAAATATTAGTGTTCCTTTGTGTTCATCCATCGCTTTCTTAATATCATCATTCCCATTGAAACCGATATCTGAACCAGCCATAGCAATACTATTTTCAAGAAACATAGAATCGAAAGGCCCTTCAACTATATAGAATTGTTTTTTCAAATCCAATCGATCTAATCCAAATATTTTAGATGATTCTTCGTTCATCTTAATAGTTATATATCGGAGTTTGGTATTGGTAAATGCCCTGCCTTGAAATGTAATTAGTTGCTTGTCTTTATCAAAGAAGGGAATAACAATTCTCTGTTCATTTTCACTCAAGTCATAATCTCGTTTTGTCATCTTTTTGACAAACGTTTTAAAATCATCTGTATAATATAGGTAATTCAGAAATTGAGGCGGAATAGAACGATTCACCAAGTATGTCTTAGCAAAATGGTCATCATCCAAATCGCTGATTTTTGGTAATTCTATCTTTGAATGGAATTTGGGCTGTTCATAATCTATCTTTGGGTCAGGTGTATTGTGACCTTTTCCTGTAATCCCTTCCTTATATCTTTCAAGAGCATATTCCTTATAGGTTTCCCCATCAAATTGTTTGAGGAAATTTGAGAATGTACTGCTCTGGCCACAATTATGACACCGAAAGAATAAGTCTGTTCTTCTTTGGTAGAAATAACCACGAGCCTTGGTTTTACTCTTTTGAGAGTCGCCACAAAAAGGACAACGAAAATTATATAATCCGTTATTTTTTCTTTTAAAAAGGAGAAGTCGTGAAGATAAAAGGTTCACATATTTTGTGTCGATGTAAGAAGGCATAATATAATTCTCTATTAATTGTTATACAGTAAGTATAACACGCTGAACTGAAAATGTCAATTCATTTCTAGGATATCACTTTGGGGATAACGTTTGTCAATAACCATGCAACAAGAGTTGCTGCACCTATGGTTATCCATCTCCAACGTTCAAGGGATTCTAACTTTGTGTAAATTAGATTGATATCGGAATTCATTCGGGTTTCGGTCTTATCAACCATCTGATTCATTTTATCTTGAAGATCGCCAATACGAGAATGAAGAATTTTCATCTCTTCTCTAAATTCATTATCTGTCATTTTATTGACATCTTGAGCAGTCAATAACCTACCAATATTTTCAGACAAATCATTAAGTTTACTAGTAGAAGTATCCAACTTCTTCATTAGAGCATCAAGCTCTTTAGTTCTATATTCGTCTTTTATTTTTAAAGTATTGATTTCCGTATTAAGTTTTAGTATAGATTCTTGTTCTGCCATGTGTCACTTCCGATGGTTTGACTTCTTGAATGAATTCTTTGCAAAAATAAGCAAAAGCTTTTGGTGCAAAAGTATTTGTGTGCACCGCCCACGATTCTCCATTCAACTCAGGGTCGTGACCATCATTATGTATTTCAATTTGATTGTCATTATTATCTGTGGCTTTCCAAGTTGCTCGAGATTTTTGAATCCATTCTCCATCCATCACTTGTTCAATTGAATCATCTGCGAATGATTGCAAATATTCTCTAAAATTTAACATAATTATTTTCCGTGTCTAAGGTATTGCATACATCCAGTAGCAGAATCCATCACTATAATGGGTTTCTTCGGATACTTTCTTGCCCATGCTGTAATATATTTTCCAATATCATCTTCACCAACATATGACTTATACCTTCCGTATTTTTTCTTGCCAAGTAGTGATCTACCAAAAAGAGATGTGTCCACACCAAACACATCTATACCACCAAATTTTTTCTTTATCAATCCTTTGGGTGTTTTTGATAAATCCAATGGTATATCTCTATAATCCATACCACCAGTTGCTGTAGTTGGAGAATCTTCTTCAAGTGCCCGTTGAATTCTTTTCAATGTAAGTGGATCGAATGCCAAATCTTCATTGTACATTCTTTCAAACTGGTCAAAAAATTGTAGCTCCAATTCTTCGTCATCAATTCTATAGCTATCCGATTGTTCTTTAATGAGAAAAAGAGCAGCACCATATGTTGCTATTTTCGACTTACCGCCAGGAACTTTACCCAATAGTTTCTTGATATTCCAGACAAGAGTATCAGAAAGAGTATAAGCATCCTTTTCTTCGGAACCTTCTAAGTTCCTTCTCTTTTTGAGAATCTTTCCATCTTTATCAATGATGCCTAATTTAAAAGCATCTGTTTTTTCAAATGGAGTTACCAGTTTCTTGATAAACTGATAAACGAAATATATGTTTCCAATTCCTGAGATTATTCCCATAATACTATTCTATCTTCCTTAGTTCTTTAATGGTAGTTTCATTCAAGGGTATATGACTTGTTTGAATGTCCGTACCATTTATTCCTCTTATTACATTGGGTAATCTGTCTAAAAATATCAAAAATGGTTTGAGGATTGAATGAAACTTATTTTCCACTCTAAAAAACAACATACGAGTTGCTGCTTCATTCTCAAACACATTATAGATAACAATCAAATGGTTGAGAATCAAAACAGTTCTCAGTTCACCAGTATCAAGAAAACGATTGAAGAGTCTTTTGACATACTTGATTTTATTCAAGTCTTCGTGAAACTCTTCGACAGAAGTACATTGTCGATTGTCATAATATTTCATAGCAAACATAAGATAGTTCTTATCATTCAAATCATCAAATAAATTCATTTTATCAAACTCTAACAAAAATGTTATGCAGTAATAGGCCCGCTACCACTTGCAAGATTTGATGATGTACTACCTAGAGCTAGAATCATCCATCCAGAATTAACATACAATAATGTTGCTGTCTGTCCAATTGCATTAAAAGTAATTGTATTATATCCATCATTAGCTGATGCTACAGGAGTAACAACCCCAGCAGGAGTGCTAGCAGCAACGGTACATACTAACATTTTAACCTGACCAGCAGTTCCAGCTGCAAGGGTAAATGCTTGTGTTCCTGTTGTGGAAATAAAAGATATTGGAGTTGTAACATCTATCGCACCACTTGTGAATGTGGTGGGAGTAACTGCTAATCCAAGATAAGTAGGAACTGTCTGAAATAAATTTTCGATTGTTATTTTTTTGGTTTCCGAAGCAGAAGTATCCGAAACCAACGTGAGGTCAGTATTTGCAGTTGCAGTTAGAGCATTTAACTCCGCTATTCTTTTATCAGCCATTATTTTCTTCTTTATCTAAATCGTTAACAACCACTTCTTTTTCTGGAAAGAGGGGTTTGGGTTCTTTGTCTTTTGGTGGTTCTTCTATCTCTATAAATTCGTTACAAAGAAGAACCGCACCTCTTAGAGTGAGTAAGTCATCGTTAATTAATTTCAGATTTTGTTCAGTATTCACTCTAGCTTTTTGGAGTTCTTCAAACTTCGCTTCGAGTTCTTTTCGCTTTTCTTTTATTTTATTGAGTTTCATTTTTATTCACTTAATTAATATTTCAAGATACCCCAAGCAGATAATTTCTGCTTGGGATTATAATATGTCTTATATCAATATTATGTAATATCGATAGTAGTAAGACTTGTATAGTTGGTAACAGTTGCGTTAGTACCAACACTCAATACTGCCCATGCTGCTCCTGTCCATAGAACAGTTAGAGTTTCCCCTATTGTTTGGAAAGTATAAGTTACTCCACCACCAAGCGTAGTTGTCATATCAACATCAGCTGTTGAAGATACGTTAGTTACAACAACTATCTTGATTTGTCCAGTATAAGTAGCGTCTGCCAAAGTGGTAGCGCATTGAACGTTCAAGGAAACTGCGTGTGTTAAAGACAACGCTGTGTCTGTGGTTACTGTTTCGACACTATTCAACCCAATGAACGTAGGAATCTTGTTAAAAAAGTTAGCAAGTGTAACTTTTTTGTTTGTTGGTGTCGTAGCTACGTCAGTAATAACGTGTGCTAAATCGGCTGCTGCGGGCGCTGTTGTCGCCGTTAATGCCGTTACTTTCTTGTCTGCCATTTTTTATATCCCCTAAAAGGTAAGTGCTGGGACTCAGCACCTTTAGTTTACATCGCGTGGAATCGGGGAGAACCATTTCTCCCCAAAGGAATTTCCAAGACGATTAACTTCTCAAAGTATTTATATTATAATTATGATGCAGTAACTGTAATAGTTTGCGCTGTTAACGCTGTCAATACTCTAAGTGCAGCTGTAGTAGTTCCACCATCAGTAGTATCAGAAATAGTTCCACTATTCAATGCAATATCTGCCTGACTTCCACCACCCAATGTATAGACATCGTTTGTCGAAAGAGTCAAACCTGCATTGGTAAAACGTTTTCTGTTTGCAGTTGAACCAGTTGCAGTATAAGTTAATGTTGCATTTCCGTCACCATCGGTTGATTGGTTTCCGTTTGCAAGAACAATTTGTGGCGAACCAGCAACTGTTACTCGTTCATCCCACGTTACTTCAACTGTTATAGTCTTACTTCCACCATTAATGTGTGAAGATGTAATAAACCTCGCAGATGTAATAGATGGTGCTGCCAATGTAGTACCAAAATTACCCTTCATTGCTGCTAGAACTTCTTGTTGAGCACTGGTATTACCATTGCCAGAGGCTGCAGTTCCTGCTCTCATTGCCCAACCACCTGGCATACCAATACAATCTTGTTTTTTGTACGCCGAGTTCTCATCAGTAGACAACCACTTTGGTTTTTGTGTTTGTGTACCCGCTGCGGCTTTTCCCCATAAAGGCATAGTATTCTCCTTATTATTGTTATTAAAATATTAATTATTATATGACCGTTGATACAGCATACCACCGCCAGCTGAACCACCTTTAGTGTAACGAAAATTTAGTTCAGCATTTCTTTTTTCATCTACATAATCTTCTGTTTCAACAGAAAACCATTTGGATGCCATCTTATCCCAAAAATAAGCACCACCATCTATTTGATAGGGCCCTTCCAATCCATTTGTTTCAAACTTTGCTTGATAGTCTTTGTAAGTCATTCCTAGATTTGGAGCAACTTGGTCTATTCTTGCTCCCTTGTCGAACTCTTGTTCTCCAACTTCTATTCCGCCAATTGTGATAGCTTCCGTGACTTTTGATTTTTTCTCCTTCATACCAGAGACAGCATCTTTTAATGATTTTTTAGTCATGATTTCTTCCTTTTTTGTTTGTTCTTCGTGATCGCCTGTCCAATTTTTATCAACATAATCAAAAAATTCTTTTTTCTTTTCGCCCTTGAGTTCAGCAGGACTTTTTACACCGAATTTCTTTAAAGCACTTTGGAAAAACTTTTGGTAAGCTTCTTTATCACCAGTTGCTTCCATTGTCAAACCATAGTCACTTAGTATATCCTCTAAATCATAATCAGATACTTTAGTCTTACCAGCAAGAACATCCATCTTGTCTAGAAACCTAACCTTTTCTGCTTTCGACATTCTTTTCCATTTGTGTTGAATCTTTTTAGCGGCCAAGTCTACTTCGTAACCATCGGATTCA
>DKPS01000056.1:0-576 GCA_002471345.1 Saprospiraceae bacterium UBA7328 | reverse complement strand
TTTCTGATTTTGTCATAGTATGGATTGATGTTCTTGTACATCCAATCACTATCTGCTTTTGAGGTAGAACCTTGTTTCTCATTACGTTTCAAAATCTCTTGAACTTTCTTAACTTCAGCTGGTGTTCCGAATGCCTTAGCAAGTAGAAGATAATTTTCTGTGTGATAATTCTTATCCTCATTTTTCTCATACTCTTTCTTGAGTTTCTTGAGGTTGGCTGCTTCATCGACATTATTAGAACGTTTTTCTTTCATATTAGTCATTATATCTTTAAATTTTTTCATACTCGATTCCGCTGTTGGTTTAAGGTTAATTACATCCTTTTTAGATTTCTTTTTTGGTTTCCCTACTGGGTCATCATCTTCGTTTTCTTCTCTGGAAAGTTTAGCAGCAATCGCCATCTCTTTCTTTTTCTTGTCTGACTTACCCTTGAACTGAGGAGCATCGGATGATTGAAAATCTTTGATAACATCTTTCATACTTGCTTTTTTAACATCGATTCCTTCTTCGACTTCTTTTTTAATAGATTCACCAAATGCAAAATCAATATCTGTACTCTTACATTTTGGACACTTA
>DKPS01000084.1:1090-10198 GCA_002471345.1 Saprospiraceae bacterium UBA7328 | reverse complement strand
TGTTAGGTTGGAAACAATCTTCTAAAAATGAAATACTAAATGCTTCTAAGACACTGTTGAAACAAAGTTCATGGACATCGAAATGGATATTCAAATTGTACATGATCTATATTAACGAGTTGAAATTATACAATAGAGACTTTTTAGATAGATCCTTAAATGTATTAGAATATGGTTCAAAAAAGCCGCTAAAAGATCAAATGAGAGATGACTTTTTCAATGGTGGAATAAGACATCTATCAAGATTTACTAATAGAATAAGTAAGGATTTTGATATTAAAATGAAATATCCATTTGCCGAAAATGTAAAGTGGGCAAATCATATTTTAGAATCTCCTTATGAGTATAGATTTCACAAAGGTGCTTCCAAGGCAATTTTGAGAGATTCTTTTAAAAATGAATTGCCAAAGAAAATATTGAAAAGAAGAGATAAGAAAGGATTGCTTAGCCCTAACAATCAATGGATAGAAGAGCAAAAAGAACATTGGATAGAGTATTTTGGAGATCACATGAGTGACGTTTATGATTTGCAATACTTGAAAGACAATTATAAAGTGATGTGGACTATAAGTAATAAGCCTGAAAATTACAGACAATTTAAGCATATCAGCTTTGCGATTTGGCGAAAAGTAATGAAAATATGAACACCAAATTGAAAGTGCTCATCGGAGGCTCAGCAAGCACAGGGTCGTCCTTATTGGCTCATATTTTAGGTCAGCATTCTCAAATATATTGTGGTTTAGAGACTAATCTTTTTACACAACCAGATTGGATATTGAATTGGCCTAGTATTAAATTGAATATAAATAAAACCACTCTCAAGGATGTGATGTCCAAGGGTTGGCATATTCACAAAGGGGTGCAAATATCAGATTTGTTAGGTGATAGAGATTTTGAGCATTTGGTCCGCCAAAGTATAGATTATCAATCATTTATATATGAATTGTATTTGTATGTGAACGTACAGTCTGGCAAAGAATTTATAGCCGAGAAAACCCCTTCGAATGCTTTATGCTTTCATTTGCTAAGATCAAAATTTGACCAAACTCAGTTTGTTCTTACCATAAGAAATCCAATTGATGCCATATTATCAATGCAAAAAAGGGGATGGTCCTTAATCTATTCTTGTGGAGTTTATCTTCTTAATATTGCAATGGGTTATGATCCTGATTACGATGTGAGAGTTATTAAATACGAAGACTTATCTAGAGATCCTGAAGGAACCATACTTCCTATACTCCATGAGAGAAATTTCAGTTTTGAAAGTCAAATGACACAAAATTTAGAGAAGATGACAATGTTATCATCTTGGCGTCCAGAAAAGCCCAATGAAGTGAATTCAGACGTTACAATACCTAATTTTCGCAAAAGAGAAATTGAGTACTTAATTGACCATTTATGTTTCAAAAAAGATTTTGAATTTTATGGTAAAAAACCAGTATTTAAAAATATTAGAGCCATAATGAATCATTTTAAATATTTCATGGTTAAAAGCGAAGAGAGAAGCCAAGAAAAGGTGAAAGCATTATCTTTTGTGACTATAGAATATGCCAAAAGAACATTCAGAAAATATCCTTTATCGGGAAATTCTTTTCCATTTATTATTGAATAATTCATGACGATAAAATCAGCTTTTGATTATACTGTTTACTCACTTTTAGGGGATTATGATCGAAAAGAGGCTACCAATATTTCTAGACTCATTTTAAAGGAAATATTTAAGGTCTCTAATTTTGACAGAACTGATGAATTTGGAGAGGAAGAAGAATTGAAGGCAATAATAAAAAGATTAAAGCGCTCAGAGCCAATCGATTATATAATCGGCCATAGTAATTTTTTTGGCTATGAATTCATGGTGAATAAGCATGTCCTCATTCCTCGACCAGAGACAGAAGAGCTGGTGAATTGGATTTTGGAAGACAATAAGAATCAGTATAAACAGAAAGATGTCATCGACATCGGTTCTGGCTCTGGCTGTATTGGTATTACACTAAAAAAGAAGAAACCACCATTTCGTGTATTTGCATTGGAGGAGTCAATGGATGCAATGAATTGCACACGAATTAATGCCAAAAGACTGAGGACTAATTTAGAGTTTTTTAGAACTGACTTTTTAGATAGATCCATTTGGAAAGCTTTTGGTGCCTTTGATATCATAGTGTCAAATCCTCCCTATATATCGATGTCGGAAAAAAATAAAATGTCCGAGAATACTCTAGGTTATGAACCTGAGAAGGCCTTATTCACTCATGGAAATGACCCTCTAGTTTTCTATCGTCATATTTCTCGATTTGCAGAAGATCATCTTAATGTGGGTGGGGCAGTATATGTAGAAATGAATGAGTTTAGAGTAAAAGAAACTAGAAAAATATTTGAAAGTATTTTTGATCAAGTGGAAATAAGGAGAGATATGCAAGGAAAGGAAAGAATGCTACGAGCCCTAGGTATGAATAAGAAAAGTACTTGAAAACTGTAAAGTCATCAAGCTTTATCGACGCTTATTTTTCGAGCAAGGTCAACATCTATATTTATAATCCCATTGGCAGTGTCCACAGTAATTGTACTTTCTTGAATATCATTAAGTTGTATGGGCATAAGGGCTGACAAACCAAGTTCAAATAGTTCGCTTTCTACCTTTTCACTGATCTGTTCTTTTGATATTAATGCTCGACCTTTAGGCTTCAAGCCCAATAGCGGCGTTCGTGATCTTTCTAGTCGCTGAGGAATAGGGGCACCATGAGGGTCTTTATCGGGGTAGCCTAATTTTTCATCAAGAGTATCAATCATTTCATGATCTAGAATATGTTCTAGATTTTCAGCGTCTTCATGAATTTGATCATCTTTTAGTCCCATTTCGTCCACTAGATATTTTTCCCATAGTCTATGAGCTCTTACCAGTTTTTGCCCAAGATCACGGCCTTTGGCAGTGATGACATATCCATTAATAGATTTAGAAATGTCTCCTGATTGAATAAGTTCAGCAAGCCTAGAAGATAAGATAGAGAGGTTATATTGAAGTCTGTTAGCAATCGTGTCTTTCGAAATGGATGTTTCACTTTTGTACATTAATTTGAGTATGTCTTCTCTTTGAATTAATGCTTTTTGGTGACGCCTATTCCTGAATTTGACAACTATTCCCTTAGTTGGTGAAAAAACTACTGAAAAGGCATAAAACAATGTCGCTGTTATGCACATTGCTGGCCCTGGAGGAGTGTTTAGAACAATTGCTCCGATCAATCCTATAACTGCTGAAAGCAGGCCAATAACTCCTGATATTACCAGTACACTTTTGAGATTGTTAGAGAGCAATAATGCTGTGCTTGCTGGTGTAATCAGCATGGCTACTACTAATATTATTCCTACAGTCTGTAGAGAGGCAACTATGGCTAATGATACCAGTAGCATCAGGAAATAATGAACAAATTGTACCGAAATTCCCATCGTAGCCGCAATCGTGGCTTGAAAGGTTGTAATAAATAAGTATCTATAAAAAATGATCACACTTGCTAATGCATAGAATGTAACAATAGAAGTTATTACAATGTCTTCATTAGAAATGCCCAGTGTAGAGCCAAATAAAAAATCTTTTAAATCTAAATGCACACCCTGAGCATTGTTGAGGTAAGAAATCCCAGTTACTCCAATAGCAAACATTAAAGTGAATACAATTCCAATAGCCGCATCATTTTTTGTTTTAACATTATTCTGGATCCACGTGATAGCGACAGCGCTGATTATTGCAGCAGTGAGAGTTCCGATGAAGAAACCTGCTTTACTATAGCCTATTATCATAAATGGAACAAAAACTCCAGGTAGAATTGCATGTGAGAGTGCATCTCCTATCAATGACATATTTCTTAGAACTAAAAAACAGCCTAAAACGCCACATAAAATTCCTACAAGAGATGATGCAATTAAGGCTCTTATAGCCCACTCCTCAGATAATATGTCGAATAATTCTAGCACTCAAAAAAATAATTAGTTAAATGTAAAAATAAATTTAGATTAATCTAAAATGAGTTCATATTCTTTTTGCCTTTTGCTTTTCAAACCATTCCGCAGCTAACCCTTCTTCAAGTGAGAATGGGGACACAATTATTTTTTTACTATTGGTAATATCAAGTGCAATTCGAATCAAAAGTATAGCAGCGGTAACGTATTTTGCTCTTTCTTCTGGGATCCATGATACTCTAGCTCTTTCTTCTTCAGATAGATTGATAATCTCCTCCATTTTGTTTAGGAACACGTCTTTGTTTATTACTTGAGAACCTGAATTATTCGTCTTGTTTATCAGAATTTCGAAGGAACCCGCAGCCCCTATTAAAGTTGCAGGATTATATTTTTTAAGTGCTATTTCTAAAGGAAGAAATACGTTTCTTATTTTTTTAGAATGTTTTAATAAATCTCTGGAAGTCAGAGAGTTATTAGAAAATAAGTTATTGAATATTTTCGCAATTCCAATAGGAAAACTCTTTTTCCATTCAAGTTTTCCATTTTTAGAAATTACAAATTCTACACTCCCTCCTCCAATGTCCATAATTGCAAAATTGCCTACAGTTAAATTGACAACTTGTCTGACTCCTTTATATATTAAAATCGCTTCTCTATTACCTGAAACAATCTCGACATCCCAACCATATTCTTGCTTTATATTTCTTAAAATTTCACCTCCATTTTCAGCTATTCTAAAAGCCTCTGTTCCTATGATTACACAATTTGGTGATTTGAATTCTTTAACAATAAGATCAAAATTTGCCAAGGCAAAAAATAATCGGTTTTGTGCTTCTATGGTTATTTGCTCTATTCCACTTTCTGCAAGAAATGTGTAGTGCCTTTTCTTTTTCAGCACTTTTAATCCACCTTCGATCTGCTCAGCTATTAATAAGTGAGCTGTATTAGTTCCAAGATCTATAACACTTACTTTTCTCATTAGCCTAAACCTTAAAAATAGTATTCAAGACGTAAGGTGACTAAATAGCTCAATATTCCAGAAACCCTGTTTGATGGATTGTTATAGATTTTAAGAAAAGATTGATCATATCTTAAAATGGAAGAAATGTTATGAGATATTCTGTATTGAAAACCGAAAACGGCTCCAAAATCAGTTTTTCTAAAATTATCAGTAAATCTTTCTAATCCAGGATCGCTGCTATTTGTGCTAAATAGGGTGGAGAAATATGGCCCTGCATGAATTCCAATATGGTAGAAATTATTAGTTTCATTATACCAAGAGTTGATGCTATATAGAACTGGTATTTGAAGGTAATTCAGGGTTGTACTTACTCTTTGGGGAAGATTGTTACCATCATTTTTACTTGCACTACCTTTTTGGTTGAAAATAAGTTCTAATCCAATAGAGTTTTTTAAAAATCCATATTCAACCCCAAGTCCGGTATGCAATCCGATTTTATCGAACCCACTCAAATTATCGCCTTGCAATTGAGAACTGTTAATTCCTCCAAATATTTTTGCTTCAAACCCTTGAGCAAAACTATTATCAACTAATGATATGTATAATATTAGAAGAAAAAATAATTTACAAAATTTCATATATATAGATAAATTATATATTTGCCTTATAAGTTATGAAAGCAACAAGGAACAACCTACAAAAAATAGTCGAACAAATCGAGAGGCATCAGTACACTGTGCGATATGAAAAAGGACATTTTCAATCGGGCTATTGCATACTTGAAAACAGAAAAGTAGTTGTGATAAACAAATTTTTCGACCTAAAAGCTAGAATTGAAAGCTTGAACTTGATCCTCGCACAGATTGCGGCTAAAACACAACCAGAATTTAGTTTGTGACCCTTCTTTTCAATTGGCTCTTACAATTCTTGAGAATATTTCATTTGAGGCTTCAATTCAGAAGTTCTTATTTTAGCTTTTCACTTTTATCGCTAACAATTTGAAGATTACATTATTAGGTACTGGCACGTCACAAGGTGTACCTGTAATTGGTTGCAATTGTGATGCTTGTACTTCAGTTGATTCTAGAGATGTACGTAGTAGATGTAGCGTCCTTGTTCAATCAGCTGAGACTCAGATTGTAGTAGATGTTGGACCTGATTTTAGAAATCAGATGTTAAAAGCAAAAGTGAATAAATTGGATGCGGTTTTTCTTACGCATGAGCATAATGATCATATTATTGGTCTTGATGATCTTAGACCTCTGTTATTTAGAAATAAAAATGGCATAAAGATTCATGCGGAAAGCAGAGTTATCAAGGATATTCAGAAAAGATTTGAATATGCTTTCATTCCACAACCATACCCTGGAGCACCAACATTTGTGGTGAATAATATTCTTGATGGAGAAATGATCAAAGTTGGAGATATAGAAATTCTACCGCTTAGAGTTATCCACGGACAACTGCCTATTTTGGGATTTAGAATTGGAGATTTTGCTTATTTGACTGACACTAATCAGATTCCTGATTCAACATTTGAGCAATTAAATGGGCTCAAAGTCCTTGTTATTGATGCGTTAAGGGAACGCCCTCATCATTCTCATTTTTCGATCCAAGAGGCCATTGAGGCTGTGAATAAAATAAGCCCTGATTCAGCGTATTTTACACACATCAGTCATTTGCTTGGCCCTACATCAACCTGGGAAAAAGATCTACCAAAAGATATTTTTCCTTCTTACGATGGACAAGAGTTTGTTCTTTAGAAAGGTTTGGGCTATTTTCATCTTATGCAAAGGAAATTGCTTGCAATAATAGTTTTGGGTTTTATGTCATGGATAATGGGCTATTCACAGCAACCAATTCAGTATTCACAATACATGCAAAATAAATATGCGCTCAATCCTGCATATAGCGGATTAGAAGGTTCATTAAGTGTGTTTGCTGGAATCCGTTCTCAATGGTCTCAATTAAATGGAAGTCCAAAAGCTCAGAATTTTTCAGCTCATTTACCTATGTATAACTTACAGGGGGCCATAGGCTTTTCACTACAGAACGAAACTAGTACGGACTTTTCAATGGTAACATTCACAGGATCATACAATTATGTGATGGAATTACCAATTGGTGCAGTCTCATTTGGGGCTAAACTTGGACTAAATAGGCTTAGTATTAATGGAGGTAATCTTGTTACACCTTCAGGAGTTTACGAAGGAAGTGTTGCTGAACACAATGATCCAATTCTAGGTAATGATGAAAGAAGTGGGGCAGGGCCAGTATGGGGAATCGGAGGGTATTTTATCTCTGATGAATTAGAAATTGGATTGTCTTTGGATGCTTTTCCAAGTCACAGCATCGGGCTTGGAGAGATTTCCTACCAAAGAAAGCAGAATGTTGGCCTATATGCGCAATACAACTTACTATATAGCAATTTATGGACATTTTCTCCTAGCATTTATGTCAAAAGTGATTTTACTCAAACTCAAGTTGATGTTTTTGGAAAAGTAAATTATAGCAACCTCTTTGGAGGAATCGGACTGAGGGGTTACAGTGGTTCAAGTATGGACGCTTTGATCATACTTATGGGTGTTCAGTTTAATAAACACTACCGATTGTCATATTCATTTGATTTAGGGATATCTGAGTTGCGCCATTATCATGATGGCACACATGAATTTACATTGAATTATAATCTCCAGAAGTTAATTGGAAATCTCGGTCAACCAAAGATTATTTATAACCCTAGATATTAGGTATTTCCACTGTTCTTGTTAGGTTGAACGGCCCTAGTTACAACCGATATTGAACCTATTTAAATAAAATTTTGTCACGCGATTCACATTAAGTATATTTATAATATGTTAATGTTGAATATTTCAATTGACACTTCGTTCTAATCATTCGTTTTCAACTTTATAAAAATTAGTGTGCTAATAATTGAATTTGCATAATAATGACAAACATGGTTCGTTTTTTGTTGGTACATGAAATATGCACAAACCATTCTAAGTTATTGATGTGGTTTTTGACTAGGATTGAAGTACATAAGCATTAACAAAATTATTACTACAGACATTGAAAAGATGAGAGTACCGATTATTTCACTTTTTCTAGGCTTGTCAGCGTTATTCTTTTTCTCCTCTTGTGGGAAAAGTAGCGGAGGGCAGTTAAGCGGAGAGGCAAGAAAATGGAAACCAGGAGATATCCCTACTCAGGGTATGGTCTACATTCCTACTGGTTCACTAAATATAGGACAAGTAGATCAAGATATTTTTTCTTCTTACACTCAAAGACCTCGTACAGTTTCCGTCCAGGGCTTTTTTATGGACGAAACGGAGATTACCAATACCGAATATCGTCAATTTGTGGATTGGGTAAAAGAATACAAAGCTCACGAGATTTTAGGTGATTTTATAGAAGATGATTATGGCAATGAAGAAATTGATTGGGAGCTGAAGATTGATTGGCAAGATGAGATACTTGATGAAATGTACCATACTGCCGATGTTTCTTTAACAGGAGAAAGGGAGATGAACACTGATCTGCTCACTTATACTTATGATTGGGTAGACTGGAAAAAAGCGTCAAAGGGTAACTACAATGGACGTAGAAGTGAAGTTATACAATCAAAAACTGTAAATGTATATCCAGATATGTTTACATGGATCAGAGACTTCTCTTATACATATAATGAGCCAATGACTCGAAATTACTTCGAGCAGCCTCAATTTGATGATTACCCAGTAGTAGGTGTGAGTTGGAATCAAGCAAAGGCGTTTTGTGATTGGAGGACTGATCTATGGAATAATCAAAGAAAAGAGGGTACTCCGCGAACTGAAGATTTTAGATTACCTACGGAAACGGAATGGGAATATGCTGCTAGAGGCGGGCATGATCTGACAACCTATCCTTGGGGTACTTATTACATTAGAAATGCTAAAGGTTGTCTCTTAGCTAATTTTAAGCCAGGCAGAGGAGATTATGGCGCTGATGGGGGAATGCAGACTGTTAAAGTGGGCTCTTATTTTCCAAATGATTATGGATTGCTAGATATGGCGGGTAATGTGTCAGAATGGACTGAGACCGCTTATTTTCCTAATAGTTATTCACATGTTCATGATTTGAATCCTGACATCAAATATGATGCAAAGGATGATGATCCAGCTGCTTACAAAAGAAAAGTTATCAGAGGTGGATCA
>DKPS01000084.1:0-781 GCA_002471345.1 Saprospiraceae bacterium UBA7328 | reverse complement strand
ATCAGAGGTGGATCATGGAAAGATGTATATTATTATCTACAGAATGGTACTAGAGATTACGAGTTTCAAGATACTTCTAAGTCATATGTTGGCTTTAGATGTGCTATGACTTTCCTTGGCAGATCTTACAACGATTTCTAATTGCCCAATTCTTATAAAAAAATATCAATTAAAAAATTACAACGCTATGAGTCTTATTCATTCAAAAGGATTTAAGTATTTTAAAAACTTCGTAATTGGTGTAGGTGCTGCCGTAGTAATGGTAGGAGCTTTAATGAAGATTACGAGTCACCCACTTGGAAACATATTTATCACTGTAGGTCTAATCACTGAGGCTGTATTGTTCTTCATGTTAGGAATATTGCCTCCAGAAAAAGACTATTACTGGGAAAAATTATATCCGGGTCTGGATATGCATAATTCTAACCTGATTCCTATGTCAGGTGGTGTTGTCGAAGGTGAAGTAGCAAGACCACTAAATGCAGAACAAGTAGAAAATCAACTTGGTGGAATGCTGGGTGAGTTGCAGAATATGTCGAGTAGTTTAGGTTCTCTACAAGCTCTTCAAGAGATTGACTTCTCTGAGACTAAAAATCAATTAGAAACTGCGAGTAATTTTTATGCTAATCTTAATGAGGCGATGAGCACATTAAATGAGACAGTGGAAGATACAAGAATGTACAAAGATCAGATGGCTACATTAAATAGAAATCTTTCTTCTTTGAATTCTGTATACGGAAATGTATTGAGCGCTTTCACAGTAAAGGCTTAGTAAAACTCA
>DKPS01000274.1 GCA_002471345.1 Saprospiraceae bacterium UBA7328 | reverse complement strand
ACCTGATGAAAAGTGGGGAGAAGTACCTTGTGCATTTGTACACCTCAAAGACAGTCAATTAGTCAAGGAAGAAGAGCTGATCAAATTTGTGAAATCTGAAATAGCACATTTTAAAGCTCCTAAATATATTTTATTTGGACCTCTACCAAAGACTGCAACTGGTAAAACTCAGAAATTTGTGCTGAGAGAGAAAGCAGAGCAAGTAATGCACTAATCTGCAATTTCTATTCTAGCTTATTTATACATTAGAGCAAGAACATTAATTCGATAAATTAAAAGAGACTTATGAATTTCTATAATTTCATTTCTGGTGTTTTGATATCAGTTATTTTTTCTTTTGCTTCTTGTGCTTCAGCACAAAAAACCTCTGAAATATCCACCTCGTCAGATGATAAAATGATCATTAATTCATTGGATAAAAAAGCTGATCATTATGCTGATATAGCTCATCAAATTTGGACTCATGCAGAATTGGGCTATATAGAGCATAAGAGTACAGAACTTTTACAAACTACACTTAAAAAAGCAGGGTTTATGGTGGAAGCTGGAGTAGCAAATATTCCTACTGCATTCTCTGCAACTTACGGATCTGGAAGACCAGTTATTGGCATATTAGCAGAGTTTGATGCTTTACCTGGAGTATCACAAGATGCTGTACCCTATAAAAAAGAACGAGAAGGCTGTACTGCTGGACATGCCTGTGGACATCATCTATTTGGAACCGCTTCTGCTGCTTCTGGGATAGCTATTAAAGAATGGTTAGAAAAATCTGGTGGGTCAGGCACAATTCAGGTTTTTGGGACTCCGGCTGAAGAAGGAGGATCAGGAAAAGTATATATGTCTAGAGAAGGAGTTTTCGATAATGTAGATGTAATGTTGAACTGGCATCCTGGAGATGGAAACAGTGCAGGAGCAGGTTCATGTTTAGCAATAAAATCAGCAAAATTTAGATTTCATGGGGCTGCAAGTCATGCAGCAGGAGCCCCACATAGAGGGAGGAGTGCTTTAGACGGAGTAGAAGCAATGAATGACATGGCTAATATGCTAAGAGAACATGTACCTCAAGAGACTCGCATCCATTATGTCATCACAAAAGGAGGGGAAGCTCCAAATGTAGTCCCAGCCGAGGCAGAAGTATACTACTACATACGGCATCCACATATGCGTGATGTGAAAAGTATTTTTAATCGATTGGTAAAATGCGCAGAAGGGGCTGCACTTGGTACAGGTACAACTATGGATTATGAAGTGATTGGAGGTTCCTATAATGTGTTACCTAATGCAGCATTAGCAGAAGTCATGTACAAAAGCCTCAGTAAAGTGGGAGGAGTCTCGTATACAGCAGATGAAAGAAAATTTGCTGAAGAAATAATGAAGTCTTATCCAGATATGAAAGTTTCTCCTGAGGACGCAGAAAATGTTGCTGAATTCTATGTTACAGAACGTGCTGCACCATATTCAACAGATGTAGGTGATGTAAGTTGGCTCGTTCCTACAGCTGGCATGAGTGCAGCAACTTGGGTTCCGGGCACTTCAGCACATAGCTGGCAAGCAGTGGCTGCTGGGGGAATGAGTATTGGCCATAAAGGAATGATGATAGCTGCTAAAACAATGGCACTTACCGGTGTAGATATCTTCAAAAACCCTGCAGTAGTAGCAAAAGCTCAGCATGAATTAAAAGAGAGGCAAGGCGCAGAATTTGAATACGAAGCATTGCTCGGCAATAGAGAGCCTCCTTTGAATTATAGAAATAATTAGATCTAAGTTTATTTTGTCAAACTTCAATTGACTTACATCACATTAGGCATTCTATACTTTATAAGATTGGCAGAAACTTGTTTCTTTTAAAACATTGTGCAAAATGCTTTAGCCCTTTATGAATATCGTATACATTTGCATTAAGCTAAACAAACTTATATATGGAGAAGGTCATACATCGATCTAACAAATCTGATCTGTTTAAAAATCATGATTATTTTGGAATCGATGATTTGCTCACAGAAGAGCATAAAATGATTAGAGATTCAGTAAGAACTTGGGTATCAAAGGAAGTCCTTCCAATTATTGAAAGTTGTGCGGAGCAAAATGAGTGCCCACTACATCTATACAAACAAATGGGAGAGCTGGGAGCTCTAGGACCAAGTATTTCAGCAGAATATGGAGGTGGTGGAATGGATGAAATCACTTATGGTATCATCATGCAAGAGCTAGAGAGAGGTGATAGTGGAATACGTTCTATGGCGTCAGTACAAGGCTCATTAGTAATGTTCCCCATATCCAAGTATGGCACAGAGAAACAAAAGAGTGATTACCTGCCCAAATTGGCAAGTGGTGAGATCATAGGATGTTTTGGTCTTACCGAACCTGATCATGGATCCAATCCTGGAGAAATGGTCACGAATATTAAAGACGATGGTGATGCATATATTCTCAATGGCGCCAAAATGTGGATTACCAATAGTCCCATTGCTGACATTGCTGTAGTCTGGGCGAAAGACGAGACCAATAGAATAAGAGGGATGGTAATCGAGAAAGGGATGAAAGGTTTCTCGGCACCTAAAATCGAAGGTAAATGGTCGCTCAGAGCTTCTATTACAGGAGAATTGGTTTTTGAAGATGTAAGAGTGCCAAAGGAGAATGTTTTTCCTGATATATCAGGACTTAAAGGCCCACTCTCTTGTCTTTCAAAGGCTCGATACGGGATCTCTTGGGGTGCGATTGGTGCCGCTATGGATTGCTACGATGCAGCATTGAGGTATAGTCAAGAACGAATTCAGTTTGGCAGACCCATTGGACAGTTTCAACTTACACAAAAGAAACTGGCAGAGATGATTACAGAAATCACCAAAGCTCAACTACTGGTGTGGAGACTAGGCACATTGGCTAATCAAGGTAAAGCCACTCCAGCTCAAATCTCAATGGCTAAAAGAAATAACGTCTGGATAGCATTACAAATCGCAAGAGAAGCTCGTCAAATACATGGTGGAATGGGAATCACAAGTGAGTATCCAATGATGCGTCATATGATGAATCTCGAAACTGTATTAACTTATGAAGGAACTCATGATGTACATTTATTGATAACTGGTCATGATGTAACAGGACTAAATGCTTTTAGCTAATAACATTGGAACCTGACAGGTCTTATCACAACACGCAATACTTATGAAAATCATATCCTGGAACGTAAATGGCATTAGAGCATCAGTAAAAAAAGATTTTGTAAATGAATTCAACTCTATAAATGCAGATGTTTTTTGCCTTCAAGAGACGAAAGCTCAAAATGATCAAGTAGAAGAAGCTTTATCTGAAATAAGTGGATATGAAATAAATACACATTCGGCAGATAAAAAAGGCTACTCCGGAGTATCTATATTATCAAAAGTAAAACCTGAGTCGGTAACTGTGAATATAGGTATAGATGAACATGACCATGAAGGAAGAGTAATCGCTACCGAGTTTGAGCAGTTCATTATGGTCGACGTATATGTCCCTAATTCAGGAAGTGGATTAAAACGTTTGGATTATAGGGCCACATGGGACGCGGCATTTGCAAAATATTTGAAACAATTAAGAAAGAAAAAGCCAATTATTGTGACTGGTGATTTTAATGTAGCACATCAACCTATTGACCTTGCTCGTCCCAAACCAAATTATAATAAAACATCAGGGTACACTCAAGTAGAAATAGATGGCATACAAGGTCTACTCGATGTTGGACTTGTTGATGCATATAGAACTCTTTATCCTGAAAAAGTAGAATACACCTTTTGGAGTGTAAGATTTGGAGCAAGAGCCAAAAATGTAGGCTGGAGGTTAGACTACTTTCTGGTAGATGAAAGATTGAGAGACAACATTAAAGACAGCATTATTCACACAAATACAATGGGAAGTGATCACTGCCCTATTGAATTACAAATCGAATTTTAAGTCAATTGAATCTAGATGCTCTGAGCGCATTCACTTCAGCTAAAGAAGTAAGACAACATCCACCCTTTTTAGAGGCAACTACCGCGCTTAAGGCACTGGCAAAATCTTGAACATCATTCATATCCCACTCCTTCTTAACACCAAATACGAATCCTGCAGTGAATGCATCACCACATCCTACTGTATCGTCAACATCCACCTTATAACCACCATGTTGATGGAATATTCCTTTGCTTAGAATTTTAGATCCCTCGGCTCCTTTAGTTAAAATGATATGATCAATACTATACTCATCTGACAGATAATTCAACCCATCATCTTCATCATAAGATTTTTCCATCCATTTCATTAATATCGGCAACTCCTCATCATTAATTTTAAAAATATGAGAATGAGGTAAATATTTGACCAACAGTTCTTTAGTCGTAAATGGCAATCTAAAATTAGCGTCGAAAAAATTCAAAGTGGAATGTTCAAGAAGTAGATCCAAATTGTGATATGAATCATCATCCATCCGCTGGGCCATACTACCAAAAATCACACCTTTGTCCTCCGCTATTTTGAAGTGCTCTTTAGTGATTGGAATAGCATCCCACGCCACTGGCATCTTTATGTCGTAAGTTGCTCTACCCTGATCATCAAGAATAATATCAACACGACTGGTAGGATATTTATCAATTTGAGCCAAGGACGCGATATCTAATCCAAGGGCTTTTACATCATTAAGCATTTCTTCACCGAGGTCATCTTTACCTACAGCAGTGACTAGAGTAGGAATTAAGCCAATGTTGTGCATTTGCACAGACATATTTAATTGTGCACCACCAAGCACTTTCCCCGTAGGCAGGCAATCCCAAATTATTTCACCGAAACAGATCAAATTAAATGAGTTCTAGATTCTACTCCTCTTCTTTCAAAGTAGGATACTTTATCCCTAATTGTTCCAAATAAGAATCATGCTTCTTCTCATCGTAATAGTACTTCTCCAACTCGGATCTAAATTCTCCTTGAATTTCTTCATTGAGATATATAGCTGGTGAGTCTTCGTCTGTAACCATAGGAGTATACTCTAATTCCATGCCTTGCTCATTTTTAAAATAATCCCAAGCAGCTTCCACTAATTTAGGCTTCATTACAAAATCAAGGATTGTCATTGCTTCTGCCTTTGCTCCTGCTACAACTCCTTTGTGGGCAATTGGAGTAGCCATCGCGATAGCATTACTCCAATGATGCCCTTGTAGTCCAGGAATGTTAGAAGGGAATCTCATGGTGACCGTAGGCAGCTTCCAGGAAATATCACCTATATCATCACTTCCGCCACTTACAGGTCTTGAGACAGGTAAGCCAATGGTATCTAGGCCTATACTCAACCCGTCATATCTTGGGAGCGATTTTACTTCTTTCTGTACAGCACGTGCTAATTCTTGATCGGCTTCACTCCATTCGGGAAGCCCAATTTCTCTAATATTCTGATACATTGACTCAGCTATCACTTGATTAAAATGTCGTGGCCAAGCAGACCCCAACACCTTTCTTTTTACTGAAGTGTTAGTCATGAGTGCCGCACCGTCCGCCATATCATTTGCGCGGTCATATACTTCCATGATTTTAGGGTAGGTCAGATGTCTAAAGTAATACCAAATGGAAGCTTTAGATGGCACTACATTAGGTTGATCTCCTCCATTTGTAATCACACTATGAGAACGATGATAGGGATCAAGATGCTCTCTTTGATATTGCCATCCAATGTTCATCAGCTCTACAGCATCAGCTGCACTTCTACCCCTCCATGGAGCTCCTGCTCCATGAGCTGCTTCACCTTCAAATTCATATTCCACACTGATCAATCCAGTCCCTCTTGCTTGTCCATATGACACACTCAAATTACTACTGACATGAGTAAAAATGGATATATCTACATCATCAAAATATCCATCTCTGGTGTAGAATGCCTTAGTCCCTACAAGCTCTTCTGCCACTCCTGGCCAAACTATTAATGTGCCACTTAGTCCTTCTCTTTCCATTATATCCTTTACCGCTAACACAGCCATAATATTCAAAGGAGAACCTGAATTGTGTCCCTCTCCATGTCCTGGTGCACCTTCTATAATAGGATCATGATATGCTACTCCAGGTTTTTGTGAAGCTTTGGGTATACAGTCTAAATCACTTCCTATGGCAATGACTGGTTTACCACTACCCCATTTAGCCCACCATGCTGTTGGGATACCAGATATACCATGCTCCACTTCAAACCCATCATCTTTTAATATATCAGTCAGGTATTTTGATGTTTCTACTTCTTGAAATCCGAGTTCAGCAAAACTGAACACTTTATCCACCATGACTTGTGCTTGCTTTGCATTGTCATCTATGGATTTTATCACTTCATTCTTATATGCTTTCAGCTTCATTTCTACCATAGCTGAATCCATCTGTGAAAACGATAATAATGGGATAAGAAAAATCGAGAGTGTGCAAAGTTTTTTCATAATCTTCTATTTTGGAAAAAATTTGACCAAAAGGTAAGAAATCATTGCAATATGGAATGTTCTTTATTCAAAATAATGAATTAATAAAAGAAAATATCCCCTTATATATTTAAACTAATACAAACAATCAAATGAAAGACTTAAATGGTAAAGTAGCAGCAATCACAGGTGTTGGATCAGGTATAGGAGAAGCACTGGCATTAAATTTAGCCAAACAAGGATGTGATTTGAGTCTGAATGAAATAAACCCAGAAAGGCTAGAAGCCACAATAGATAAGTGTAAGTCTATCAACTCTTCAATAAAAATACACAGTGACGCATTTGATGTTTCAAATGAAAAATCTATGCGGTCATTTGCTGCCAACACGATGAATACCCATGGCAGAGTAGATCTAATGATCAATAATGCTGGTGTTGCTATTGGAACCGTCTCTGCTGAGAATATTAAGAAAGAAGATTTTGATTGGATTATGGGTATAAATTTCTGGGGTATGGTTTATGGTACACAGGCCTTTTATCCCTATCTCAAAAGACAAAAAGAAGCAGCTCTCGTTAATGTATCTAGCCTTTTTGGGCTTATAGGAGTTGCTTATCAAGCTGCATATTGCACCACTAAATTTGCTATCAGAGGATATACAGAATCACTGAGAATGGAAGCCCAAAAAACTGCTCCACATGTGATCATCCATACTGTGCATCCTGGAGGGATATCTACTAATATTGCTAATGATTCTAAATGGGTTACAGATGAACCTGAACCCGATGTGATGAAAGTCAATGAGTTTTTAGTAATGCCACCTATTAAAGCAGCCGGCATAATTGTCAAAGGAGTGAATAAAAAACAAAGTAGGATACTTATAGGAAATGATGCCAAAAGGGCTTCTCTCATTCAGAGAATATGGCCTGAGGGGTATTCAAAAATGCTAGGAAAAGGGCCGATGGGAGGTGCCGATTCGTTAACAGATACCTAAAATTGCATTTTATATTTAATGCATAAATGAGAACATTCTTAGACGCACTTTAGAAAAAGAATTGAAATTACTTCAACCATTTTTTAAAAGAAGATACTTTTAGTCTGCTTACAATTATCTCCTCCTCATAATGGAAATTTAAGTGTATCCTTATTTTTCTGTATTGAGATGGTTCTAATGATTCTACAGAATATCGATTTAAAAGCATTTGGCGGTTTATGCGGAAAAAGATCGCGGGGTCACAGTTAGATTCGATGTAGTCCATCTTTTTATAAATAGGAAACTTTTCACCTTTAGTGGTTATGATATAAACAGTTTCATTTTTTATATGAAATAGAGCTACTTCATCAATATGAATCACCTTAGTTTTCTGCCTAAATTGAGTTAAGAATCTTTGTTGAAACTGTTTGTTTCCCTCTTTACCTAGGTTTATTGTGTTGTTCACAGATCCACTATACTTTTTCACCATTTTCTCATACTTCTCCAAAGCAGAATGGATCTCATCTTCCTTAAATGGCTTCAGTACATAATCAATTCCATTGTTTTTTATGGCCTGCATTGCATATTGATCAAAGGCAGTACAAAATACTACAGGCACCCTTAAATCCACGTGTCTAAAAATCTCAAAACTGTCTCCATCTGCTAATTGAATATCAAAAAAACATAGGTCAATTTCATTTTGACAATTACTTAGATAAAAAACAGTATCAACTACCGTTTTAAAAGTTTTTATCACCTTATACTCCTCCTTCTGTTCAATGATTTCTTTTAAAAGATTTGCTGTGTGAGTTTCGTCTTCTACTAGAAGGATATTCATTTTTGTAGAAGTTTCAATTGTACTCTAAAATGCTCTGAATTCTTATCAATAATCACTCCCTTTTCAATATTCATCAACTCATATCTCTTTTTCAACATATCGATTCCACGACCAGACTTTTCTACTTCTCCAATTTTTGGTTGAATGTTATTTCTCACAGCTATGTATCCATTTGATGTAGTAGTGATATCAATGATGAGTGGACTCTTAGTGGTCATGCTATTATGTTTAAAACAATTTTCTACACTCACCTGTAGAGCTAAAGCAGGAAGATGAGTATTTTCCCATTCACCGTCAATATTAATATTGATCACAATAGCTCTTTCATTTCTATTTTTCATTAAGAACAGATAAGATTCTAAAACAGACATTTCTTCGGATAGAGATATAGTCGATACTTTATGGTTATTAAAGGTCTGCCTGTAAAAGTCAGAAAGGCTCATTACAAATTGTTCTGAGTTAGTATTTTGATTCCTGACCATTGACCTCAATGTATTGAGAGAGTTAAAAAGAAAATGAGGATCGATCTGAGCTCGAAGCGCCTTTAACTCTGCTTTGTAATTTTCACTGATGAGTTGTTCTTTTTCTACCTTGAGTTTCGAGAGATTCTCTTGTGTTTTTAAGGCATACTGAATGATTTGTATTAAAACTATAGCAAAGGAACTACCAGGCAAGTTTCTCCATCTAAATGGATGACCTAAGAAATAAGGGATGGACCTGAGAAAAAAGAAAACAAAGATTGTACCTAAGAAAACCTGCCACATCTTAAAGTTGAACTGAGGACCATTAAAGTATTTCATCAAATACCAAATGATCAATAAAAATATGGCTCCTACAATCCATTTTACGAATAATAAATGCACTGAAATTTGGTTTTGCATATACTCGGGAATCAAACCGAGCAATGGTAAAATCAAAGCTATCGCAATAGGGACAATATGTTCAATTTTGAAACTAAATTTCATATCAATTCAAAAAGAGTTGGTTCTATAGAGGCTAAATGTAACAGCCATTTTTCTCCGTAAAAAATACATCATTGCGAAGTGAACGGATTATCAAGTGAATTGAACACAATCTCATATTCTACCCATGAAATATAATCTATGTTCATTTTATCATTTAAAAAGTTCATTTCATTTATTTTTAATGTGATAATAAATACTAGTTAAGCACCTTTGGTTAAGAAATATAGATCACATGAACTTTAGATTTTTGCTTCTTAGTATTTTGATATTCCTTTCCACAAGCTTGGATGCTCAAAGAACCATATCTGGCATCATCAAATCAAAAGAAAATGAAGAACGGCTTCCTTTTGCAGATTTAGTTATCAAAGGAAGCAATCAAGGGACCTCATCTAATGTAGATGGATATTACTCTATCATCGATGCCCCAGAAGATGCATTTACGCTTCAAGTCGTCTATGTTGGTTTTGCTACAAGAGAGATCCCAATAGAATCAGGCAGTGATGACATTAAAAATTTTGAAATAGCTCTAACCTCAGGTATTACCATGGATGAAGTGGTCATCTCAGGGAAATCTTATAAAGTAATGAATGCATCTGAAGGTATCAGTACTATTCAGATATCTCCAAAACAGTTGAAACTTTTACCAAATGTAGGAGAAGTAGATATCTTTAGATCATTGCAGCTTTTACCCGGCGTAAGTGGTAGTAATGAAAGCTCGTCAGGATTATTTGTCAGAGGAGGCACACCAGATCAAAATTTAGTACTCCTTGATGGAATGACGGTATATAACGTAGATCATTTCTTTGGTTTTTTCTCCGCATTCAATGCTGACGCAGTAAAAGATGTGCAGCTATTTAAGGGAGCTTTCCCTGCTAAATATGGAGGTCGATTATCTAGTGTAGTAGACCTCACTGGAAAGACTGGTGATCCAAATAAAATTCATGGCAACTTAGGCCTCAATCTTCTGAATGGTAGAGCCGGCATAGAAATACCACTCTTCAAAAAAGGATCGCTTTCTTTTAATGGACGGCGATCTTATACCGACATCATCAGAAGTGGGCTATACAAAAATATATTTGATGTATTTACTCAGACAGAAGGTCCCCCTCCTATTGAAGGGTTGGAAGTGAATACTATCGAACCTGACTTCTATTTCTTTGACTTTAATAGTAAACTCAGTTTTAATCCTACTGATAAAGACGTCATTGCTCTTTCTTACTATTCAGGGGCTGATCACCTTGTAGAGTTCAATGATGTGACTTTAGAGAGAGGAATGAATCCTACTATTTTAATAAATTTAGATGTAGATGAAAATAGCGATTGGGGCAATCAAGGGCTTAGTGGCAAATGGTCCCGACAGTGGAATCCTAGGTTATATTCTAATCTTCTAGTTGCATCATCCAACTATTTCAGCGAGTATAATAGAAATGTAGACATAGATGTGACTATTGTGGAACAAGATCGGCAAGTTTTAGATAGAACAATTGTCACCTTAGAAGATAATGATGTCAGAGACTTCACGTTCAGGCTGGATAATGAATTACAGTTAAACTCCAAACATAAACTCGAATTTGGAGCACTGGGAACCTTTGCCGAGGTAGATTATCAATTTGTTAGAGATGATACTTTGACCATTTTAGATGTCAATCAAGAAGCTAAATATTATGCCGCTTATCTATCAGATACATGGGAACCAAATCCACAATTGTCCATAAATGCAGGTATACGATCCACCTATTATAATATCAGTGATCAAATTTACTGGTCGCCGCGTTTCTCATTCCAATACAATCTGACTGATCAATTAAAACTGAAAGGAGGGTATGGTAAGCACTATCAATTCGTAAATAGAATTGTCAATGAAAATGTTACTGAAGGATCTAGAGACTTTTGGCTACTATCTGATGATGAATTAGTCAAGGTGAGCAGCGCAGAACATTATGTTGTAGGAGCAGCCTATGAGACTAATGGATTTATATTTGATGTAGAAGCTTATCGCAAGGATCTCAGTAACCTAGCCGAGTTCTCTCTCAGGTTTCAACGGAACGATATCGATTTAAATCAGCTGTTCTTTTCTGGCAATGGATATGCAGAAGGTGTAGAGTTTTTATTGCAAAAGAAAAGAGGTGATTATACAGGATGGGTAACTTACACACTAGCTAGAGTAAGAAATACCTTTGAGAGTCTCAATAATGGATTTGAGTTTTCAGCACTACACGACCAACGGCATGAATTCAAAATGGTCCACTCCTATGAAATGGATGCTTGGAGATTTGCAGCCACATTTGTTTATGCTTCAGGCAAACCATTTACAGAACCTTCAGGTCAATATTCAATAGAATTACTAGACGGAAGAACTAATAACTATATCAGTGTAGGTGCAAAAAATGCCTCCAGACTCCCTGCATATCATCGACTAGATTTATCAGCACATTATCTATATGAATGGGGAGATTTTCAAATGGACATTGGACTTTCAGTTTTTAATGCGTATGGCCGCAGAAATGTATGGTATAGAGAGTATGATTTTACAGAAAAACCTCCGATTATTTCAGAAGTAAGATACTTAGGCCTCACTCCTAATCTATCAGTTGACATTAAATTTTAAAAAAGAAGAACTATGAACAAGTACATTTTATATACCGTTCTATTAAGCCTGTTCTTCTTTTCATGTGTAGAAGAAAATCTAAATAATATTGCTGAAAATCAATTTGTTGTAGAAGCTTTCATATATGCAGGTGAACCTATCAATGATATACGGATCAAATCCTCTTTTCCATTAGCTGATGAAGAAGACACCTCAGTTCCAATAAATGATGCTCAAGTTACTTTAATGAAAGGTAGTCAAAGCTATAGCTTGATTTCCTCAGGACAAGACGGTTTTTATCATTATCCAGGAAATGATGCAGAAGTTTCTACTGGTGATGTATTTCACTTAGAAATTCAACATAATGGTATTATAGCTACAGCTCAAACTATCGTTCCTACGCCTACTACAGGTCTGCAATTATCAAAAGACACAGTTTTAGTCCCTGAACTCCCTCTAAGAGAAGGAAGAGAAGCGGTACAAATGGTGATAGGTGAGTTTATAAGAAATTCAAGTATTGATGCGATGTGGGATAACCCTAATGATGATCTATATTTTATGATAGTAGAAAGCTTGAGTGAACAAACAGACCCTATTTTCCCAGATGTAGTGACTAATGCATTGGAGAGATTTCGGTTTGTATCAGAACCTACAAATGATTCTATGCTGACTTTTCTCTCTGGCACCTTAGTTTCATTTGGCACCTATCAAGTGCGGGTATATCATATCAATCAGGAGTATGCTGCATTATACGAAAACAGAGAACAAGATTCTCGTGATTTGAATGAACCACCATCTAACGTTACCAATGCTCTGGGAGTATTTTCAGCTTTTAACAGCCAGAATGCATTTTTTGAATTGGCCCGAGAATAGAGCATTATAAAACCTCTTCCTGAGATCATTACACAGCCCTTATTGATTTTAGAGTCTAATGTTTTAACTAATTAGTTGACACAATCAACTATATTGTTTATTATTGCATTTAAACAATTCAAGATTATCAAAAATGAATCAAAAAGATGAGTCAATTGGTAGGTTAATGACACAAAGTCTTAAATGGCTTGTAAAGGATCTAAAATTGTCTTTTAACAAAAATGGATTGAATATTAATTTTCCTCAATTTGCATTGTTGAATTTGATTTCTTCCAAAGATGACCTCATATTAAATGATATCGCAGAGTTTACGGGTAAAGACAAATCAGCAATAATGAGGCACTTAGATCATTTGGAAGAGAGTAAATATATCATTCGAGTTCCCAATATAGAAGATAGGCGAAAAAAAAATATTGTCATGACGAAAAAAGGATACTTGGTAGTGGAACAAGGAAAAGAAATCGAACAAGAAGTTATAGCCAATGTTTTTGCTGAAATTGAAGAGAAAGATATTGAAATATTTAAAAGCGTTTTACTTCGTATAATCAAGAATGAATAATTTTTTGCTCAATTAATTGACTAAATCAATTATTGATATACAATATTAAATATTGAAGAAAAATCACGCTCAATCAATTGTTTTAGAAGCACGAAACTCAAAAAATAGACAAAATAATATCATTCTTCACTGGCAAATATATTCTGTGGGTAATCCTTGCAATTCCAGGAATTGGCGCTACAACAAAATTTTTGGCAGGAGAAGCTGATTACGATATGCTTATGCATTTGACGGGAGAATTTGCTGGACGTTTTTTAGTAATCTCATTAATTGCTACTCCAGTAGCAATGATATTTCCAAAAGGAAAAGTAGGCAAATGGCTTGTTAGAAATAGGCGATTTTTTGGAGTAGGGGCATTTGCTTATACACTGCTCCATACAATTTTCTACTTAATTGAAATACCCTTGGAAAAAGTAGTCAATGAATTTTTTGAAATAGGAATCTTAACGGGATGGATTGCTTTTTTTGTTTTCATTCCATTAGCTATGACAAGCACAGATGCGGCCGTTCGAAGAATGGGAGTTAGTTGGAAAAAACTCCAGAGATGGGTGTATTTAGCAGCTATAATGGCTTTTTTACACTGGGCCCTTGTCAATGTTCAAGATCCACACTGGAAACCAGCTTTAGTCCATTTCTCTCCAGTCATTATCTTCTCGATTTATCGAATTTGGAAACATTACCAACAAAAACAATAATGCTTTTTACAAAAAAATTGGGTTGAATCATACAACAAATACAACCCACATCTCAAGAAGAAATAAATAATAAAATCATACCAATGCAAAAACTAGTGCCACCTATTCTCTTTTTATTATGTCTTGTCGTGATGTTTATTCTAAATAGCATATTTCCAATAGACTATTGGTTAAAATCACCCCTTAACCTTTTAGGAATTCTTCCAATAATGATAGGGTTTCTCAGTTTGTTTACTACTCTCAATCAATACCGCAAAATTCGAACGGAGATCAATACATTTAAACAGCCCAATAAACTCATTACAAATGGTTTCTTCAAATATTCAAGAAATCCAATTTATCTAGGATTCACTCTTGTCTTATTGGATGCTGCCACATTATTTGGTAATGTTGCAGCAATTATTCCAGTTGTATTCTTTTTTCTACTTTCCAATTTTTGGTATATACCTTTTGAGGAGAAAAATTTGGAAAAATTCTTTGGAGATAGTTACTTGACTTACAAAAGTCATGTGAGAAGGTGGATATAAAGATGGAAAACTACATAAATCGAGCAAAGCTGGTAAAATTGAAATGATCCAAGCCATTTTAAACCAAAACGATTCTGATAAAATTAAGACATAATGAAAAAAGCATTCAAAATCTTGAGTTACGTTTTGGGAAGTATCATTCTCATAATTATAGTTGCGCTCATAGGTTTCTATATTAAATGGAATCTTGATTCTAGTAAAACACTTGCCCTTCAGGGAATAGAAGCACCTACCCTATCATACGAGGGCTATTCTTATCGAGACTTAAATAAGAATGGTGTTCTAGATGTATATGAAGATCAAAGATCATCTATTGAAAACAGAGTAACTGACTTACTCTCCCAAATGACTCTAGAAGAAAAGGCTGGTTTGATGTTTATCCAGATGACCATAATGAAAGAAGATGGTTCTCTTTTCGAAATCCCTTCTCCTAGCAACCCATTTTCGTTTATGTTGGAAACCACATCGAAGATGATGTTGGAGAAAAAAATGAATCATTTTAATATTTTGGCAGTGGCTCAAGCCGAAGAAGGGTTAATGTGGCACAACGACGTCCAGAAAATGGCAGAACGTACCCGATTGGGCATCCCTATTACTTTGGCTACAGACCCTCGACATGGAAAAGGCTCCGCAATTGGAACAGCTGTAGGAACTCGGTTTTTCACCCGATGGCCCTCTCAACTTGGATTTGGAGCAATTGGAGATACTGCTATTGTAAAGGAATTTGGAGACATTGCTCGACAAGAATATCTAGCTCTGGGTTTACGATTGGCCCTTCACCCTATGGCGGACCTTGGTACAGAACCTCGTTGGACAAGGGTTAATGGTACTTTTGGCGAGGACGCTGAATTAGCTGCTAAACTTACTAAAGCATATATTCTTGGATTTCAGGGTGATAGTTTAGGAACTTCAAGTGTTGCTTGTATGACCAAGCATTTTTCTGGTGGAGGGCCTCAAGAAGATGGGTGGGATGCACATTTTGCATCCGGTAAAGGACAGGCTTATCCTGGTAATAATTTTGACTATCATCTTATACCATTTATAAAAGGAGCATTCCCTGCTGGGACATCACAGATCATGCCATATTATGGGATTCCGAATGATCAAACTAGTGAGAATGTAGGATTTGCTTTTAACAAAGAAATAATAACAGACCTACTCAGAGATTCATTAAAGTTTGATGGAATTATTTGCACTGATTGGGCATTGGTGACTGATCTTAGGATAAAAAAAGCCTCTGCTTGGGGAGTCGAACATCTATCTGAGAAAGAAAGAGTAGAAAAAATTCTTACTGCCGGAAACGACATGATGGGAGGAGAGTCTCGGCCAGAATTAGTTGTTCAACTTGTAAATGATGGAAAAATATCTGAAAGTCGAATAGATGTTTCTGCGAGAAGAATTCTTAGAGAAAAATTTATACTCGGCTTGTTTGACAATCCATATTTAGATGAATCTAATCTATCGATTTTCAATAATGAAACAAATCGAGAGAAAGGTAAATCTGCACAAAGAAAGTCAATGGTATTACTTAAAAATGAGAATAACATTTTACCTCTTTCTGAAGAGACTAAGTTGTATGTAGAGGGAATGGACCAAGACCTATCTATTGATTTTGGAACTCTTGTATCAAGCCCTGACAAAGCAGATTTTGTAGTTTTAAAATTGAAGACTCCTACGTCCCTTTCTCCTGATGGAGGAGCCGGGTTTATGGAAAGTATGTTCCCTCAGGGAAGGTTAGATTTTCCTGAGGGAGAGAAGAAAGAGTTATTAGAGTTAATCAACTCTAAACCTACTATTACGATCATGAGCTTGGGTAGGCCTCCAGTGATTCCTGATATTAATGAAGCTAGTAAAGCGGTGATTGCAGATTTTGAAAATGATGACGAAATCATTCTTGAACTGATTTATGGCAGATATAAACCTACAGGTAAGCTTCCTATAGAAATTCCATCTTCGGTAGAGGCAGTGGAGAATCAATTTGAAGACTTACCTTATGATAGTAAGAACCCTCTTTATTCCTTTGGATTTGGGTTGTCTTATCGCTAATCTAGTAGTTTTAGATGATCTACTCAAGGATTATCCGAAGTCTGGGGAGGGGCTATAGATGATAAAGCTGTTTACATTCTTCATGGTGTACAAGTCATTTTATTTTATTTAGGTTTAGTATTGATTAAGTATTCAAAGAAAACTTCCACATAATCTAGACATCATGAGTTTTACATTAACACTTATATCGGTCTTTTTCCTTTGTCTCTTGATCTGGTCAATTATCGATTTTAGAAAATGGAAGAAATTAGGCAAAGGAGGAGTGCCATATAATATTTTTGGGTGGTTAATAGTAACAGCGATTAGACCATTCAAAAGGAATCCATTTTCATCAAAATACTTTGAGGGTGATATAGGAAGTAATTGTGATAAAGCTGATATAGATTCCTTGCCTCATCGAAATGGTGAAAGACCTGTAATAGCCAAACATCCCGTTCCACATAGACAACTTAATCAAATACGGAATGATACAATCAAAGAAAGTTTGCAAAAGACTTTTGACCAAATGGTAGAATCTCACAACAAGGATCTCAATTATGATTTAAGTCAATTCGAAAAAAGAAACAAGGCAATTTGGCTCAGGAATCCAGAATCTGGAAATTCTTGTCCATGTGCGAATGGAGAAATAGCACATATACACCAAATAGATGGATCCATGCATATGATCCTCAGCCCTTCAGATGCTAAGAAAGTAATTGACTCAGGTTGGGGGGAATTGCATCCTCTAGCAGGCAAGTTCATTCCTGTCAAAACATATGTCCTTATTTATTCTCCAAGAGATAAAGAGGATCTTAAAGTGATTGAATCTATTTTAGCAGCTTCAGTGGTGTATGCAAGATGAGTTATGAAAAGCAAGAATTCGTAAAAAACTATAAGTTCTAAAATCGACAGATGGGAAAGCAACCAAAAGCACTAAAAAAATGGCATGAAGTCATGTCTTCAGGCAATGTTAAATTACTTGACACCTTACTGGCAGACAATGTGGTCTTTCATTCTCCTGTGGTACATACACCTCAAAAAGGCAAACAAATTACTATGGCATATCTTTCAGCTGCATCAAAGGTTTTGGGTGGAGATGGCTTTACATATATAAGAGAGGTTATTGGTAAAGGAAATTTTGTACTTGAATTTACTAAAGAGATTGATGGTATTTTAATTAATGGCGTTGATATTATTTCATATGACAACAATGATCAAATCATTGACTTCAAAGTAATGGTTAGGCCATTGAAAGCTGTAAATATGATTCATCAACAAATGGGAGATATGCTGATGAAGATGAAGGCCTAGAATTGGATTTCACGAGTCAAAGTTTTAGCTGCTCTATTCTGGCAAACAACAGAATACATTAATTATGTTATGCTTACAATGAATAGCCCATTTGATAATGAAAGCGTCTCCTTTGTGAATAGACCTAATACCTACTTTCTATGCATTTTATTATTTGTCTTTAGTACATCATACAGCCTGTGTCAAGATATTACCATTGGTCTTTTTACTGACATGGGTGCCATTGTGGGTGATAACAATATTATGTCTTCTATGAGCGGAGGAGTCACAACATTTACACCTACTGGAACTGATGCACAGTTAACGGATGTAACACTCAATGCTGCATTGGTTTCTGGAAATGTAATAATAAAAACTACTTCTGGCGATGTTTTCTTTGCTCCCGGAACTTTTGAACCTTCTACTCCAAATCGAACTTTGACATTGGAATCATCAGGTAATGCCTCATTGGCAATAATGGGTAGTACAAATCAGATAAATATTGTCGCTCTAGTAGCGGATAATTTTTTCACCATTGGAGAATCGATACATACTGTAGGTGGAAGTGTAATGGTTAACGCTAACAAAATCACTGTAGATTATGGAGGCCTAATAACAGGAACAGGTATAGTGCAATTCATGTCAACTGATTCTACATTTATTAAAGGAGTTGGTGTAGAAACTAATGGCGCCAATGTAGAGATTGATGCAAGCACATTAAATATTATAGGAAGTGGTATCAGGACGAATGGTGGTGATGTGATTGTAAATACACCCCTTGGGGATATTGAAGTTCAAGGAGAGGGTATAAATACTGTTACAGGAAATATAGAGATCAATAGTGTAAATTACTATCCGTTGTATGACCCCAATAATTATTCTCATGGAGGTAATGGACTCAGAGCAACAACTGGAACTATAATTTTAAATCTAACTGGAGATGCTTACCTTGGTAAGGGAGGTATATTTACTACTACTGGAAAAATTGCAATAACCGCTATTAAAGCTCAAGTCAGAGAAAATGGAATAGGATCCACAAGTGGAGATATTGAAATAATTACTTCCGACTCAACATTAATAAGCGGGAATAGTGTTGAGAGTACAAATGGGAATATCACCATAAAGGCCAAATTTATTGTTTTTGACGATGTAGTTGGTACTGATGGAATTCAAGCATACAATGAAAAGGTTGTACTAGAAACACCAAGTGAATTAAGGGTTACAGGAAATGGTATATTTTCCAATGAACTTCAAATTTTAGTTGAAAACAATCTAATGGTTGTCAATGGAGGAATACATACTACTGGTGACACAAAAATAGAAGCAACGGGAAGTGTAACTATTGATGGTGGTGGCATAAACTCATCAGGAACAGGTGAAGTAAATATTACTGGTGCCACAATAGACATTCTTCAAACTATAATGTCCGTTTCAGATAAATCAACTATTCTTTGTTCAGCCGGTGACTTGAATGTCACAGGAGGGGGTATTTCTACATCTGGTGCTGCGGTTGTCAATATTTCGTCTAATGGAGATGTCGTCATACAAGAAGGTGGAATAATGACAGATAATTCTATGGTGGATGTAAATACAGGAGGAGGAAGTATTAGTTTGAGTGGTTGCGGAATCGGCACAGGAGCTGGTGCTGGAGGTATGCTCAACCAATCGGGTACTGATAGTACATTTGAATATACCACAGTTGCAAGGCCGGGTGGTAGAGATATAAATTTAAAAACCGATGAGGCATTTCGATGCTTACCATCTGTTCTTACCTTCAATTCCTATAATGAAATTACTTTCAGTGATCCGTGTAGTTGTTCTGACACATTGAATTGTACCATAGCTAACACTTATTATTTTCATGATGTGCTAAGAATTCCTAATACAGGAAGCATAGCTTCTGGGTTGGATATCAGAATAAATACATCTGCAAATTTTTATTTAACCGGCTCATGTGGAGGCACTAGTCCTATTCCACCAATTACAGGCACATCAGGCACAAGAATTATAGAAACATCCACAGGTGTTTATGAATTAGATTTCTGGAGAGAAAGTGGGATATTACCTAGTCTATCAGTTATCGAATTTGGAATGATTACAACAGTGCCGCCAAGCGTATTTGAGCCTATCTGTACTGAAGTCCAATGTGCACCTGAACCAATTCCTACATTGAGTCAGTGGGCCATAATTATACTAATGCTATCTTTTATCATCATCGGAATAGTCGGTGTTAAGGATAATCTTATTAATAAAATCGACTATTGACTTAATTTCTATTCATCCTATAGATCAAATAGATAATTCCAAAAATTACTATTTACACAGAAAAATTATAAGTAATGATCTTTAGAGTCTTATTAAGTTATGCTTTTATGATCATTGTTGTGAAGCCTTGCTATTCTTAAGA
>DKPS01000004.1 GCA_002471345.1 Saprospiraceae bacterium UBA7328 | reverse complement strand
CTTAGTCAACAGGCTCCAGTGTTACAGGCCGTTTTATTCCTTTTTATTACTGTTGTTCTCAGATACACGTTCATAAATCCCTCGGGAAATATTTCTAGGGTCGTTTGAGACATTATTATTAAAAACAAATACTTGTATTTGCTGATTAGTGTCAACTATAAAATGACTTCTAAAACCAACGATATAGCCTGGGTGGCTAATTGTTTTGTCGGTTAGATTTAGGCCATATCCGTAATGAGGGTTATATTTTTTCATGAAACTGAAATTATCTTCGATGTAAGGTGTAATCATTTTTTCGATGGACACTTTCTTTAAGATAGTTTCATTTTGTTCAGTATAAATCTTTGTCCATTTAAGAAAATCACTTAAGGTGGTGACCAGATTGCCATCAGGTTCTGTAACCGGAAGACTTACAATATCGTCAGTCACATGCTTATTCATAATTGTATCCCATCTGTAACCTATGGCCTCATCATTTGACAAAGTATAAGTCGAAGTATTATGAATAAATGAATCGTGCATACCCATAGGCTTGAATACATATTTTTTCATGTAGCTATCAAATGGCTCTCCAGTAGTATACTTGATAATTTCACCGAGAAGTGTGTATCCTATATTAGAATAGGAAAATGAAGTACCAGATAGAAAATTTAATTCCTTAGTCATTGCTTCTTTAATCATACCTTCAACTGTATTACCTAAGCAAAACCCTTTCTCAACTTCATAGTAATCTCGTGTCACAGCGTAATCTTCTATACCACTTGTATGAGTTAAGAGATGATGAATCGTTAAGTTATTCCATTTATCAGAACGATATTTAGTAGGTAAAAATTCATTGATAGATTCTTCCAGATTAATTTTATCTTGTTCCAATAGCTGCATTATTGCTGCTGCGGTAAATTGTTTGGTAATTGAGGCTACATGGAATTTAGTGTTGATACGATTCTGAATTCCATCTTGAGCCATTCCGTAGCCCTTAGCATGAATTATTTTATCATTCACAGCGACAAGGACTACACCTATGAAATGCTCCTCATTAATCCCTTTATTTATCAATGATTCTATTTCAGGATGCGTAATCTCTTTTGAAAGCTCAATTTCTTCTGTGACGAATTTATTTCCTGTTTCACTTTCTTTGTTCTTGCAGGAAAAAAGAAAAAGTAAAATAATAATGCTAAATGCTTTTATGTATTTCATTGGTTGGTTATAATGAAGCACAACGGGAGTCTGTGCAACAACCATGAATTTATCAAAGATTCTCAACATGAGAGCCTGAAGGTGTTGATGATATTGTAGGATTTCAAAATTCTGTAGTGATTCATAGTGAATGTTGTACAGATATTTGAGTTAATCCTTTTAAAAGCAACTTTTAAGCGCCTTATGATCTCTGAAAATCCAAGAATTGACATAGATCTTTTGAGGTTGTAGATAGAAAAAGAAATGTAAGTTTCTGTCAGTACATTTTCTTTACCCTTCATGAGAGTATAGTCAAAATGTCTATGCCTTTTAAGTGTACCAAATTGATGTTCGATGATTTGTTGACGCTGTCGATAATAATCAGGATTGGTATTCACTCGATGATTATTTCGTTTGATGTATTCAGCGTATTGTGTTCGTTCAATGATTCTACCTAACTTGTTTGAGGTGCATGCTGATCTAAGCTTACAATCTTTGCATGCTTTGGTTTTGTAATGCTTTACCAAATATGGTTTTCTTCCATTTTTTAGACTCTTATTGTACCATCTACCATTTGTTTTCATCACTACTTTGGCAGGACAAGTGTAAGTATCATGATGCTCATCATATCGAAAGGCACTCATTGCAAAGTCCGGGTTGACTTTAGAAGAACTTGATTCTTTGGGAGAAATGAAAGTGTTGACATTTAAGTTTTCACAAGCTTTAATTTCTCTGCCAGAGTGATAACCCTTGTCAGCAAGAACATCGATTGGTTGATTCACTAAATCAATATTGACTTGTACTTTACTCACCATAACTGCCAATGCTTTAGTGTCATTGACATCACCAGTGTCAGCAGCAATTAGAAACTTATACTTGCTGTCACTAGCTGCTTGAATGTTATATCCTACTTTAACGCTATTTCGTTGAAAGACAACTGCTTTGGCATCTGGATCCGTAGTTGAGATTTGTCCATCACCAGAGTCTTTAAGTTGTTTTTCTATGATTCGATAGTTTGCTTTTTTGTTTTTGTTATGTTCCAGTTTGTCTTCAATATTCTGATCAAAATCGCCATCTAGTTCTTCTTCGTACTCGGCTATTTTTTGGTCTATATAATCGATATGCCTTTTCACTTTTCGAGCATTAAAATTGTTCTTCAAGCTGTTCTGGGCTCTGATCTTAAATGAATCAATAGCAACAGTTTTGCCATCAATAAGCTTCCATTCTTTGAGAATAAAGACAAAATATCTAAATACCTCTTTAAAGGATTTAGGGTTATCTTTTCTGAAGTTGGCTATGGTTTTGAAATTAGGTTGCTGCTCATTGATCAACCACTTCATTTCAATATTGACTTTACAGGCTTTCTCTAATTTTCGACAACTTCTGATGCCATTATGATAGCCATACAGATATATTTTCATCATAGTAGAAGGATGAAAAGGAGGCCTGCCCTCTTTATTCAATCTGTGATGAGTAAAACCAAAGGAGTCTAAATCGAGGTGATCTGCAAATGCATCTATAACTCTTACAAACGCTTCTGAATCTACCATTTGTTCAAGTGAGATCATCTTGATCTGGTTGCGGTCCAAACCTTGATTGTAATCCATTCTTTAATGTAATTAGTATGTTATTAAGATACGGAAAACTATTGACGATATGAAGAAATAGAATTATTAGTCAAGTCGGTTATTACACAGTCTGACGGATAATGGTATGCAGCGTCTATCGACGAAGGAGAGATATGCTGTCATTACCTAATATTAGACTTTGTTATTTATTTCTTGAGCCCATTGACTTTAATAAGAAGTTGAATTTCGTATTAGTGGTTCCTATTAGAAATATACTGATAAGTTATTCAATAATATCAGGAGCCACTAAAGGTAGTTCTCCTCCATTATTTAGAATTTCCATGCCAGTTTTAAAATATTTATGGTATTTTTTTTCTGTCATGCCTGTAAATAAATCTAAAGAATTTCTTCGTTTTGATATTACAGTTACAGCCATTTCATCTGAAGATATCGAATCGATCCATGCCCCCATTACGGAGCCAGATGTTATCATGTCTTTCCCTTTACTCGTTAACATATAACCATCTTTTTTGTGCTCTTCAATTGCATCACTACCTGCCCACCGAAAAGAACTCTTTGAAACACGCCAGGCGTCTTCGAATTGAATATTATAAACAATTCTTGTACCTTTTCCTTGGTCTTTTTCATTAAGTACTGTATTAAGAGTACTGCAACTGAATAACGAAGAGATTATTATTGCAAATAGAACTTTAAGCTTCATCTTACCAATTTTTCTTTTGATAAATATACTTCTTATATACTGTATTGGCTAACTAATATTTATTTTGAAGTTTTTGAAATCAATTCAAAAGCATTCACGTTCTTTATATTTGGGCATTTTTTAATTAAGGTTAACGGTTTGGCTATGTGCCGTGCCGACGCTAGGAGGCATGGACATCATAGCCTGTGAGCCTGTTTCTAAACTCGCTT
>DKPS01000170.1:2789-3115 GCA_002471345.1 Saprospiraceae bacterium UBA7328 | reverse complement strand
GCAAATAGAACCTACCTGAAATTCAACCAATTCAAATAACTTGTCTTCTAATTTGATCCAAAGGGGTCCATATTTTTTTAATCAACATTACTTGCTCAATGAGTACTTTCCAATCTTTGATTTTGTCCTTTCTATTGTTCCCTATTATTTTCATGGGTTGTAAATCTGAGGACAATCCAAAATTTGAAGAAAAACCAGAAACAGAAACCTCTACCCAACTTGTAAACCCTAAAGAATGGCCGAGTATCAAACCGCTCCCATTGGATCCTGATGTGGAGGCACAAATAGATGAAATCCTTCCAAAACTTACTTTAGAACAAAAAGTA
>DKPS01000170.1:0-2483 GCA_002471345.1 Saprospiraceae bacterium UBA7328 | reverse complement strand
AAACTTACTTTAGAACAAAAAGTAGGTCAAGTGATTCAAGGTGATAACGGGTCATTGACACCAGAAGATGTTAAAAAATATAGACTCGGATCTGTACTTAGTGGTGGCAACTCAGCCCCTGGTCCATTACCCTATGCAGATACAAAGTCATGGTTGGAGATGGCTGATCAATATTATAATGCTTCTATAGATCCTGAAGGTGTAGAGGTGGCTATACCATGTATATGGGGCATTGATGCCGTACATGGTCATGCTAATTTAACTGGTGCCATTGTATTTCCACATAATGTGGGGCTTGGTGCCATGAATAATCCGGACTTAATCGAGAAGATAGCTTATGTGACGGCTCATTCTTTGACAGTGTCTGGTCATGACTGGACATTTGCGCCAACATTAGCCGTTCCTCAAGATATAAGATGGGGAAGAAGTTATGAAGGATTCTCTGAAAATGGGGAGCTCGTGAAGTCATATGGAGATCGTATCGTCTACGGTTTACAAGGCCGATTCGGTGAAGAAGGCTTCATGGGAGAAGGGCGAGTTATATCCAGTGCAAAGCACTTTTTAGCAGATGGAGCCACTGAAAAAGGTGCAGATCAAGGAGATGCACTTATTGGTGAAAAAGAACTTCGAGATGTGCATGCAGCAGGATATTATAGTGCTATTCCTGCAGGAGTTCTGACAGTTATGGCGTCATTTTCCAGTTGGCAAGGTAGAAAACTACATGGTGATAAAGAGCTCTTAACCGATGTCTTGAAGGAGCGAATGGGGTTCAATGGATTCGTAGTGGGTGATTGGAACGGACATGGCCAAGTGCCCGGATGTACGAATACAGACTGTCCTCAATCTCTGAATGCAGGCCTCGATATGTATATGGCTCCGGATAGCTGGAAAGGACTGTGGAAAAGCACACTCAAACATGTGAAAAGTGGAAGAATTCCGATGTCTCGATTAGACGATGCTGTGCGTCGTATTCTCAGAGTAAAAATCATATCAGGTTTATTTTCTAAAGGTGCCCCAAGTACTCGAAAGAATGCTGGTGATGAAAGTCAATTGATACTTCCGGAGCACAAAGCAATAGCAAGACAGGCAGTAAGAGAATCAATGGTTCTCCTAAAAAACAATAACAAAACACTTCCACTAGATGCTTCGAAGACTATAATGGTAGTAGGAGACGGAGCGGCAAGCATATCAAAAGCTTGTGGTGGATGGACATTATCATGGCAAGGTACAGGTCACACTAATGATGAGTTTCCTAATGGTGAGACGATACTGGATGGAATAAAAGAAGCTGTTGATGCAGCTGGGGGGAAATTGATCTTTTCTTCTGATGGTTCGTCCAATGCAGATGCAGATGCAATAATCGCCATCTATGGAGAAAACTCTTATGCGGAGTTTCAAGGTGATCTCCAAAATTTAGATTTTGTGCCAAATGGTTTTGATGTTAACAAACTGGCTGAATTTCAAAGTAGAGACATACCAGTTGTGTCAGTTTTCTTATCTGGGAGGCCTCTATGGAGTAATCCTGAGATCAATCAATCTGATGCTTTTGTTGCTGCATGGTTACCAGGTACCGAAGGTGGAGGCATATCAGATCTATTATTCCAGAGAGATCCTTCATTTGATTTTACGGGCAAGTTATCATTCTCATGGCCGTCAACGGCAGTAGTATCAGATGATGCAACACCACTTTATCCCCTCGGATATGGTCTGACTTATAATAGCTCAGAAACGGTAGGGCAATTATCAGAATCATCAGGTCTAGAAAACAATGGTGCAATATCAACAGGAGAATTTTTCACAAAAGGTGCAGCGGTAGCACCATGGGGACTTTGGTTGAGTTCAGGTGATTTGATTAAACAGATTACTAGTTTCCCTACATCTGTAGGAGGATTGATTATCACTAAAATAGATCATCTGGCACAGGAAGATGCTCTCAAAATCAATTGGACAAAGTCAGACCATGATCAGCTTCGAATCAGTGCAGAATCAGCAAGTGATATGGCTAGACAAGCTAATGGCGCAATGGAACTTACTTTCTCTTCGAAGTCATTATCTGGTAGAGACGCTATTGTGAAAATCGGAATGTGCAGTGAAGGGTCGAAATGTGATCAAGCCTTGGATATCAATATTACAGCCGATGAATGGCAAGAATACCGAATAAGCTTAAGTTGCTTTTCTAGTTTAGGTGTCGATATGACCAAAATCAGCTCTGCTTTAATGATCACTGCTGAAGAAGGTGTAGAAATAGGTCTGAGTAATATTCGTCTAGAATCAGATATCGATGCTAAACCTGGATGTGATGGAAGGTAGAGATCTAATTTTAAGAAAAAGACATTCTATTTTGATCAAGCCATTTGTGAAAAATATTCTACGGGATTTATGAATTTTCCCTGGAATTAATTTTAAAAACTTGGACTGTAGATAACATAAGTGATTGGTATCAAACGCCCATTTTATATGATATTTTAAGATGAATTCAAGAT
>DKPS01000039.1 GCA_002471345.1 Saprospiraceae bacterium UBA7328 | reverse complement strand
AAAAATGAAAAAAACAGCAGAAGACTTTTTAGGTCAAGATGTAACTGAAGCTGTGGTGACTGTACCTGCATATTTTAATGATAGTCAAAGACAGGCTACCAAGGAAGCCGGTGAGATAGCAGGATTAACTGTAAAAAGAATTATCAATGAGCCAACTGCTGCGGCATTGGCTTATGGTATGGACAAAAAGAATAAAGATCAGACTATCGCTGTGTTTGATTTAGGTGGAGGTACTTTTGATATCTCGATTTTGGAATTAGGAGATGGCGTATTCGAAGTAAAATCTACTAATGGCGATACTCACTTAGGTGGAGATGATTTTGATCATGTCATTATCAATTGGCTAGCTGATGGATTTAAAGATCAGGAAAACATCGATCTTAGAAAAGATCCTTTAGCACTTCAGAGGTTAAAAGAAGCTGCAGAAAAAGCGAAGATTGAATTATCATCCTCTACAGAGACGGAAATTAATCTTCCATATGTAACTGCAGTAGACGGAGTGCCAAAGCACTTAGTAATGAAACTTTCTAGGGCTAAATTTGAGTCATTGGCAGATGCATTAGTCTCAAGGACTTTGAAACCTTGTCAAGAAGCATTAAAAGATGCAGGATTAAACAAAAGTGAAATCGATGAAGTCATACTTGTAGGAGGTAGCACACGAATCCCTAAGATTCAGGAAGCGGTAGAAGAATTCTTTGGTAAGAAACCAAATAGATCTGTAAACCCAGATGAAGTTGTAGCTATTGGAGCATCTATTCAAGGAGGTGTGTTGAGTGGTGATGTGAATGATGTTTTATTACTTGATGTCACTCCACTTTCTCTAGGAATAGAGACTATGGGAGGAGTGTACGATGTGGTAATAGAATCTAATAGTACTATTCCTACCAAGAAACAAAAGACCTACTCTACCGCAGCTGACAATCAGCCGAGTGTAGAAATTCATATTCTTCAAGGTGAGAGACCTATGGCTAGAGACAACAGGTCAGTAGGTAGATTTATACTTAGTGATATTCCACCAGCACCTAGAGGAACACCTCAAATAGAAGTGACATTTGATATGGATGCTAATGGTATTCTAAGTGTTTCAGCTAAGGACAAAGGCACAGGTAAAGAACAAAGCATTAAAATTGAAGCTTCTACAGGTCTTTCTGAAGAAGAAATCGCTAAAATGAAAGCGGAAGCAGAAGCTAATGCTGATAGTGACAAAGAAGCAAGAGAAAGAGTGGACAAATTAAATCAAGCAGATTCGTTGATTTTCCAGACGGAGAAGCAATTGAAAGAGTTTGGTGATAAAGTTCCAGAAGATAAAAAAGGCCCTATTGAGACCGCTCTTGCAGATCTGAAAGAGGCGCACAAAACTCAGGACATTGAGAAGATAGACGCTGCAATGGAAACCATGAATACAGCATGGCAAGCAGCAAGTGAGGACATCTACAAAGCCACTCAAGATGGACAAGCTAATGGAGCTACTGCTGATGCAGGAGCCGCTGAAAGTGAATCCACAGATGGTGCCGAGGATGTAGAATATGAAGAAGTAGAAGAAAGTTAGGATTCTTCACTGAAAAGAAAGTTTCCAGAGATTATTATCTCGACCTTATAAAGCCTGAGCTATTGCTCGGGCTTTTTTGGATTGTAAACTTTCAATATGATCTTATATTAGTAGAAACGAAATCCTTTGAAATACTTTCTAGTCATTGTAATTGTCCTTTTCTTTATTCTATATTTTGCTGCTACTTTTTTATATCCTGGAGGGCATCATTTAGATTATAATGCCCTAGAATTTAATTGGATTCATAATTACTGGTGTGATTTGTATGCTGAAGGGTATTATAATGACCGGTCTAATGATGCAATGGATATTGCCATAGGTGCGACTATTTTAGTAGCATTGGGAATTGGTCATTTCTTCTATATCTATCCAAACTACATCAAAGTATCTCCATTATGGACCAAATTGATCCGTATTTGTGGAGTAATGACGGCATTAACGATGATACCAGTTTTTATAGATCGCTTTCATAGTTTAAGTATAATAGTAGCGAGTATCTTTGGATTAGTTGTTCTTATAGGAGTCATAAAAAGCATTTGGAACAACAATATGACGAGATTATTTACTTCAGGGTGGATCGGCCTTTTACTGATTATCATTTCTAATGTGATGTACTATCTTCAACTAATGGTAGAGTGGCTACCTTTGGTCCAGAAAGTTGCATTTGTAGTTGTCCTGATTTGGCTCTGCTTATTAAACTTAAGTTTTGGAGAAAAGATAAAAGCCTAGGATTTCTTTTTCCTAACTTTCATCATTTCAGCTACCATGGTCTCATTAGAGCTTATATTTTCATAGAAAGCATCCATGTATGCAATAATAGTTTGTTTGGTATCTTCATTTAAATGAGAAAAATTCTGAACTGTACTGTAAAAAGAGGTCTTTTTAGCATTAAATAAAGAATATGTGGCACTGAAGTCTTCCTCTACAGATCCTCTGAACTGAAATAGCCTATCTGTTACATTTGTTATTGGAAGCATGGAATGCGGCTTGGCGTATATTGCATTTACTAATCCACTGTAATCAAAATCATAGGGTACAGGCTTTGGTCCTAATTCTGAATTACAATCTAACATTCGGATATTATGCCTACGAGATAAATTCCAATCTGTATTTCCTACCATATATTGAAATACTACAAAATTCTTGTATTGTTCTTTGTGAATTCGTTTTACAGGAGAAACATCAGCCTCGTTATAGGTACACCCTAGACGAGCTGCCATATTATCTGTAGGCTCTATAAGAAAGGCCAATTGATCAGAGATGTGTGTCTTACCTAAGCTATCCACTACATTCAAAGTAGCCCACTTGACATTATAGCTTGTATCAGTCAGCACATTGTATAACTTGTAAATGAGGAATTCCTTTGCTACTAAATCTTGGAATTCAGGATTATCCTTACAGAAGCTCACTAACTTTATATTGTCAGTTTTCTTTACATCAAGTCGTTTTCTTTCGTCTTTTTGAATTTTAATCATCAATGGAGGGAAGTCACATAATGATCTCCTAGTCACTCCTCTCGGTCTGATTTGAACTTCAGATCTCAGATATTCAATATCTCTTGAATGTGCAGTGATTGTCGCAT
>DKPS01000288.1:992-5697 GCA_002471345.1 Saprospiraceae bacterium UBA7328 | reverse complement strand
CATCTCATCCTCATCAATCACTAGGAAACAGAAGCCCTCAGGAGTATGCTCAAAGGACCCACCCCTCTGTGGGGCTAGCCCCACAGAGGGGTGATTAATACAATATTATTTAAATTACGAACTGTCTTAAGAATAGTAAGGCTTCACATGTACTGAAGAGGGCTTAAGCGATTATGATTTAAACTTATATTTGGGCTTTTAGATTTTTAATTGTGATTTTCAATTTGTTTTAAGATTCTAGATGTTTCTTCTTTTACATTTTTTATTTCATTAAGAAATGAATGGTGCGTAAATCCTTTAATATCAGTTAAACTAATAAAACGTGATGCTAATTTCTTTTGCTCTATATCTATCCATACCAAATCAAAAAGATTTGAATTTTGGCGACCAGATACTGGGTAGTCATCAGAAAATCTAGATACCTTATCGGTATATACTTCGGAATAAAAATTTGAACTTTCCCTTTCAATATCCTGTAGTGATATCAAAGTCATTAGCATTTAATTAAATTCTCTTGAGAAAAGGTCAATATTTCCTGATGCGATTAATGTGTTTATGGTATTCCTGTTATACTTAACGCGCATATTTAGCTCAGGATCGAATTCGTTTTTGGCAATGTTTAGTAAGGTGTCGAATGATGTGTTAGGGCCCAAAAACCTGTCTTGTTGATTTCTTAAGGCTTTTAAGACATTATTATTCTCTGACATTAATGTGCTCAACATTAATGTGTCTAAAGAAAGATCGTTGACCAAAGAAACTCTATATGCACTTTTTAATTTTTCTCTCTTTTGATTTTCATTCCAATTGTTGATGGATAAAGCAATCAATATACCAATCACGACCAAGACGATTTCACAAATTGCATAAATCAGATATTTCCCATATTTGTTTTCAGCCAGAATTTTTTGACGAATTTTACTAAAGAATTTTATCATTGATCTTTCTTAGTCCTGTTGAAAGCTAATTTGATTGTTTGCGAATATTTGCCCCCAAAAGGTTTATATAACACTTCATTATTTCAATTGTATCAAACCATTTCAAATTCATAAGTTCTTTATACTCTCTTGGAATAAGGTCATCAATTGAGATTAAGATGAATATCATTAAGGAGGATTTGTTTAATAAGTCCAATTTTCAAATAGGAAGATAAAAAATGTCCTGCCTATGATTGTATTTCAAAAGTTTTTTGAGAGACCGGTTTTTGACGATCTGTTATGTTGATCATGTTTAATAAAAGACAGTCAAAGATTCGAAACACAGCTTTGCAAAGCAAATAAAGCACAACATATCGCAAAAAGCACCAACATATATTTGCAGGATAACCCTTAATTTTGGATACAATAGAATAATATTTCAGATTGTGAAAAAGAGAATAAATAAAATACTTGTTGCTAATAGAGGCGAGATAGCGATAAGAGTATTTAGAGCAGCATCAGAGCTTCGTATCAAGACAGTTGCTATATATACATTTGAGGATAGATTCTCTTTGCACAGATATAAAGCTGATCAGGCTTTTCAGATAGGAGCGAATGATGATCCATTAAAGCCCTATTTAGATATTCAGGCTATTATAAATGTGGCTCTAAAACATGATGTGGATGCTATCCATCCAGGATATGGGTTTCTATCTGAGAACCCAGATTTTGCACGAGCTTGCAGGGATGTAGGAATAATATGGATAGGGCCATCACCGGAAGCTATGGAGTCTCTGGGGGACAAACTTAGTTCTAAAGTAATTGCTAAAGAAGCGAATGTGCCTATTGTAGAAGCTTCAGGAAAGGCTCTGGCAGATTATGATTCAGTCTTGTCCTTTGCTCGCAAAATAGGATTTCCTGTAATGGTAAAGGCTGCTACTGGAGGGGGAGGAAGAGGAATGCGAGTAGTGCATGAAGAAAAAAATCTTGAAAAATTATTCTCAGAAGCGAGTCGAGAGGCGAAGACTGCATTTGGAGATGACCGAGTATTTGTGGAGAAATACATTGATAACCCCAAACATATAGAAGTACAGATATTAGGAGATAGCCATGGCAATTTGGTTCATCTTTTTGAACGGGATTGTTCAGTCCAAAGGAGATTTCAGAAAGTAGTAGAAGTAGCTCCAAGTATCAATTTAAAACAGAAGACAAGAGAAAGCTTGCATAAATATGCTGTAGATATTTGTAAGGCGGTAGATTATGAAAATGCAGGAACTGTAGAGTTTCTTGTAGACATGGAGGAGAATATTTACTTCATAGAGGTGAATACCAGAATACAAGTAGAACACACTATTACAGAGGTAATTACTGGTATTGATCTCGTAAGAGCACAGATCCTAATAGCCGCTGGAGAGAATATTAAAGATGAAAAACTTGACATTGGCGATCAGAAAGATATCACATACAGAGGCTATGCGATACAGTGCAGGATTACTACTGAAGATCCTCAAAATGGATTTAAGCCTGATTATGGTAGACTAGTGGCCTATAGAAGTGCTAGTGGATTTGGTATAAGGCTGGATGCGGGTAATGCATATGCAGGGGCTAACATTTCTCCATTTTTTGATAGTATGTTAGTAAAGGTGACAGCCTGGGGGCATCGCATTGATGATTGTGCTGATCGACTGGACAGGGCTTTGAGAGAATTCAGAATCAGAGGAGTGAAAAGTAATATTCCATTCCTACTCGCTTTGCTCAAAGATGAAAATTTTCGTAAAGGCGATATTACTGTTAACTATATCGGAGATCATCCAGAGTTGCTCAAAGCGCCAAATTGGAAGAATAGAGGTACTAGAATCCTAAGATATCTGGCTGATGTAAATGTGAATGGCAATGCCAATGTAAAAAGAGTGGATCCTCACGTAATATTTAGAGATCCTAAAATACCTAAAGTAGATACGAAGAAATATCCGAAAGGAACAAAAGATATACTTAATGAGCAAGGTAGAGATGGGCTAGTCAAATGGGTAAAGGATCAAAAGAAGATTCTGTATACTGACACTACATTCAGAGATGCTCATCAGTCTCTGTTAGCGACTAGAATGAGGACTTATGATTTAGAAAAAATTACAGAACCTTTTGCTCGGAGGCATGGAGGAGATTTGTTTTCTATGGAAGTTTGGGGTGGAGCTACTTTTGATGTGTGTATGCGATTTTTAAAAGAATCTCCCTGGAAGCGACTAGAAAAACTGAGAGTTAAGATGCCGAATGTGATGCTCCAGATGCTACTTAGAGGATCTAATGGAGTAGGGTATAAGGCTTATCCTGATAATGTGATAAAAGCTTTCATTGTAGAATCTGCAAATCATGGCATAGATGTGTTTAGAGTTTTTGATTCTCTAAATTGGATAGAAGGTATGCGGATGTCTATTGAGACAATTAATGCTGAAACTGACTCTATAGCAGAAGCATGTGTTTGTTATACTGGAGATGTATTGCGCAAAGGAGATAACCCATTTGGCTTGAGTTACTACACAGATTTAGCTAAACAGTTAGAAGATTCTGGAGCTCATATGATTGCCATCAAAGACATGGCAGGACTACTGAAGCCATTTGCTGCTGAAGTGCTGGTGAATGGCCTTAAAGAAGCTGTAGACTTACCGATTCATCTGCATACTCATGACACCTCATCTATTCAATCTACCACATACATGAAGGCTATAGAAAGTGGTGTGGATGTTGTGGATGTGGCGATCAGCAGTATGTCTGGACTTACATCTCAGCCTAATTTTAATAGTATAGTTGCGATGATGGAAGGTCATGAAAGAGAGCGCGCAATAGACCTGAAATCTCTCAATCAATTTTCTAATTACTGGGAAGATGTGAGAACTTATTATTATCCTTTTGAGACGGAGCTCAAAGCAGGTACGGCTGAAGTCTATGAGCATGAGATACCAGGGGGGCAATATTCTAATTTAAGACCACAAGCAAGGGGATTAGGTCTTGAAGATCAGTTTGATAAGATTAAAGAGAATTATAAAGCTATAAATGATTTATTAGGCGGCATTGTGAAAGTGACGCCGTCTAGTAAGGTGGTTGGAGATATGGCCATGTTCCTCACTTCTAATGGATACACAGTTGACGACGTCTTAGAAAATGGTGTGAATATAGATTTCCCTGAAAGCTTTAAATCTCTAATGAGAGGAGATTTGGGGCAGTGGTCAAGTGACTGGCCTCATGATATACAGAAAATCGTACTTAAGAACGAGAAACCTTATTCTACTAGACCCAATGCTCAGTTGCCCAAAGTGGACTTAGAGAGGGGTTTTGAAGAGTTTAAAGAGAGCCATGAGGGCTTTAATCAGTATGTGGATTATCTCTCTAGTCTGCTTTATCCAAAGGTTTTTGAAGATCATTATCACCATTGGCTGACCTATGGAGATATGAGTAGGATCCCTACAAAGGCATTCTTCTATGGAATAGGCAAAAAGGAGGAGATCACAGTGTCCATTGCATTAGGTAAAAATATCATCATTCAATACATGAACATGAATGAATCTGATGAGAAAGGGGATCGATTAGTTTTGTTCCGAATCAATGGTGATGTAAGAGGGGTAACTGTAAGAGATAACAATATTATATCCAATGTCACAAAAGCTATAAAAGCTACAAGGCCTAATGAAATAGGATCTCCGCTACAAGGCAGTCTCTCTAAGATACTTGTAAAAGAAGGTGACGTAATTAATAAAAATGATCATCTGTTCACTATAGAAGCTATGAAAATGGAAAGT
>DKPS01000288.1:0-681 GCA_002471345.1 Saprospiraceae bacterium UBA7328 | reverse complement strand
GAAGCTATGAAAATGGAAAGTACTATCACTGCTCCTATGAGCGGGAAAGTGAAAAAGGTGTATTTATCGGAAAAGTCATTAGTGGAACAGGATGACATGGTATTAGAGATTGAAGAAGGGTAAGTCAGAGAAAATAAATTTAAAAATTTCTCGGGCCTCCTTTTGCAATGAGGAAGCGCTTACAGATCATTTCTTGATTTGAAAAAAAGATATCTACCTCTTATAGTTACTATAGCAGAAAAACTTCCCTTTTTTTAAAGAGGACTTATGGGGTTTGTTTTCTGAACCACAAATTTCGAATTACAACATAGGTCAATGAGTGATAATACTTAAAACTCACTATTTATTATCCTCCAATTCTAATCCTTGTTCTATTCCTTTTTGCATAGGTGATACTCCTTTACTCATCCATACAGGCATATTTTCACCTAGAAGGAAGTGGTCAAAAAATTGTTCCATCCTGATGTTAAAATCAATTTTGTTTTGCCACTTTATAGGCCAGTGAGGTTCTCCGTTATAGTTAAGAAACCATGCAGGTTTACCCAACCTTCTTAAAGCATTAAAATACTCTATCCCTTGATACCAAGGTACTGCTCCGTCATGATCATTATGCAGAATAAGTACAGGAGTATTCATTTTATCCATATTGAATATTGGGGAGTTTTTTAGATACAAATCAGG
>DKPS01000218.1 GCA_002471345.1 Saprospiraceae bacterium UBA7328 | reverse complement strand
ATATCGAAATTAAAATTATATGTAGCAATCAATATATTTTAATGAATACATTAGATATAGGCGAAAAATTAAGGATATTAGAATTAAAGAAGTATTAATCATGAAAGGACTCCAACAAGGCAGAAGAACATTTCTTAAGAAAAGTGGCTTAGGAACACTGGGTTTAACAATCCTTCCATGGTCGATGAAGGGCGTGGCGCCAAGTGACACCTTGCGTGTAGCACATATAGGTGTAGGAGAAATGGGAAATAATCATATAAATTGGTTTGCCCAATTACCGGAGGTAAAGATTGTTGCTCTTTGTGATGTTGATCAAACACATCTGGCTTCAAGCATAAGCAATCTGGCCGCGATACATCCGGATTGGAAAGTTGATACCTACGAAGACTTCAGACACATTTTGGACAGACAAGATATTGATGCAATTACGTGTGCAACTCCTGATCACTGGCACGCAACTATTGGAACTTTGGCTTTTCAGGCAGGACAGGATGTTTATGGTGAAAAGCCATTATCATATGACGTCCGTGAAGGACAAAAGATGTTGGCTGCTCAAAAGAAGCATGGCAGTATATTTCAATTAGGCACTCAAATCCATGCAGGTGACAATTATCATAGAGTTACTGAGATTATTCAATCAGGGATACTTGGTGATATTCATACCGTACGATTATGGAAAACAGGTGGTTCTCCTGAATTAAAAATGACAAAAGGACAACCTATACCAAGTACATTAAACTGGGATATGTGGCAAGGGCCAGCACCTGAAAGAGCATACTTTCCTGAGAGATGTCATTTCACTTACAGGTACTTCCTGGACTATTCAGGTGGAATGTTTGCAGATTTCTGGTGCCATATAGCTGATGTCGTATATATGTCTTTACGACCAAAAGGATTGAGATCCATAACTGCACGAGGAGAGGAATCCAAAGGACTTTCTGACACACCTGAATGGATAGATATTGACTATGAATTTGATAACCTCAACATTCACTGGACTACTGAACCTCCTATGCTACCTGGTGCTAAGGATAGAAGCATTGGTGCTTACTTCGAAGGAAAAAATGGTACATTGATGTGTGACTATTCCAAACGAGAAATTACAATTAATGGAGAGACCGTAACAGATTTGCCAGAAGTGCCGATTTCAATTCCACGTTCTCCTGGACATCAACAGAACTTTGTAGATGCAGTGAAGTCCCGCACACAACCAGAATCCAATTTAGAATATGCTCGTGAAATGACGCTTCCCATGCATCTTGGACTTATTTCTTGGAGGTTAGGAAAAAAATTAAAATGGAATCCAGAGAAGGAAAAATTCATCGGTAATAGAAAAGCGAATAAATTGCTGGGTCGCAAGGCGAGAAAAGCTTGGAAGTTGATATAATGAAAATTTCAAACCTCTATGTTTTACTTTTTGACCTGTTTTACTTCAAATAATTCATAAATGCGGTACTTCCTACACTTAGGATATGACGGAAGTGGATACAGTGGGTGGCAGAAACAAAAGAATACTCTGAACACGATCCAAGAAGTTCTAGAACAAACCCTCTCTCACCTCTTTAAAAAAGAGGTTACTGCTTACGGATGTGGACGCACTGATGCAGGTGTTCATGCCAGCCAATACGTTGTACAAATCAATATTGATACAGCGCCTTCTTTTGATTTAAAATTTCTACTCAATAAAAACTTACCAGATGATATTACAGTTTTTGAAATCATCGAGGTCAAAGAAGGCCAGCATTGCAGATATGATGCCATAGCTCGTACTTATGACTATTTCATTCATTGGAAAAAAGACCCTATACTCATCAGATACAGTTCTTTCTATGAGGATTTGACATTAGACTTTGATGTGATGAGAAAATGTACTGCCTTAATCCTAGAGACTAAAGATTTTAAATCCATGTGCAAGCAGCCAGACGTGTATAAAAACACGCTATGTAATATCAATAATTGTGAGCTGTTTGTAAATGAGAAAGAGGGCCGATTGAGGTTTACCATTACGAGTAATCGTTTTCTTAGAGGAATGGTAAGGTATTGTATTTTCTTTCTTTTGAAGGTAGGCAGTGGAAAAATGTCTTTAGACGAATTCGAGAGTATTCTCAATCAAGAAAAAGAATTGAAACAGAAAAGTCCTGCTCTTCCTAATGGCCTTTTTCTAAGCAAAGTGGAGTATCCATTTTTGGATCTGAATGATTCACATCTTTTGATCAGATTGTTGAAGGATGGACTTGCTTAGTGGTAGTAAGGAAGGCATTTCCTGATTTAAATTGGTTGAATGTTTTGGTCAAACCTTCGGAGTCTATGCGCTCTATTAGCTCAGTACGAACCGATATACTCGGTTTTGTAAAAGGGATTGAGAGGTAGAAAAATAAATACAAAATATGAAGTTAAACCTATTGTCATGTGATGCTCAGAGGCCAGACAGAAGAGCGATAGCCAGATGCATAATAGAAATTTCGTCTAATATGAACGATTCCTTGTCCAATGAGCTTACAGATATTCTTTTAGAAGGGGATCCTGTAGATATTGAGATAGAAAATAAAAATTCTAGTTCTGCTTTTAGAGCATTGCGAAAACTAAGTATCGATTACGAAATCATTGAATGAAATGATGCTTTGAACTGATGATGCTCAGGAAAGATCTTTTTGCTAAAAAAAAGACTACTGGTGATTATACTCTCAAAATTAATGCTCAGCTCTTGTCTGAATAGAAGATTAGTATGGAAGTTTTCAGATACTAAAATTTCATATAACAACCCTAATATGGTTATGATCAGGAAATTATGGGGTTGAAGATCTAATTATGAACTAATTTTGTTCAATAACAAGAAAAAGTGCACCTCATACACATGCTTCAATTATTAGCCGCAGAGGATGCCATCACAATAAAAAGCGACTAATCCAAAAATGATTACAGCCATCACGATACTCTACAATCTTAGTCATATAAATTGTTAAAGAATGAATACCTTAGATTATAACAACAATAGTTATGAACCATCTCATCCGTATTCAAAGTATTCTGCTCATCTTATTTTGCTGTTGTGATATACAAGCACAAAATCTAGAGTCTTTTCAGTATCGTAACCTCGGTCCCTACAGAGGAGGACGGGTAACTGCAGTTGCTGGCATTGCAAGCCAACCTTCAACCTTTTATATGGGTGCTACAGGAGGTGGAGTCTGGAAAACAGAGGACTATGGTAATACATGGAGTAATATCTCAGACGGATTCTTTAATACACCATCTATTGGAGCTATATCAGTTGCACAAAATGACCCCAACATAATTTACGTAGGTACAGGATCCGATGGATTGAGAAGCAATATCATATCAGGCAAAGGCATGTATAAATCCATAGATGGTGGTGATAATTGGACACACATTGGATTAGATAATGTGGGACAGATAGGTGCTGTAAGGATACATCCAGTTAATCATAACATCGTATATGTGGCTGCAATAGGTCAAGCATTTGATGACAATGAGGAAAGGGGTATTTATAAAACAACTGATGGTGGCAGATCGTGGCAAAAGGTGCTTTTTGTTTCTTCAAAGACAGGATTCTTGGACATTGAAATGATGCCTTCTAATCCAGACATACTCTATGCCGCGGCCTGGAAGGCTCAAAGAAAACCTTGGACTATCATAAGTGGTGGGACATCAGAAGAAGGAGGTATCTACAAGTCAATAGATGCCGGTATGACTTGGGATAAGATCGAAGACAGTTTACCTAAGGACTTGGTTGGTAAAATTGATATAGCCGTGAGTGCTGCAGACTCCAAAGTAGTCTATGCACTAGTTGAAGCCCCTCTTGAAGAAGGAGGTCTTTATAAATCCATAGATCAGGGGAGTTCCTTTTCTCAAGTTTCGGATCACAAAGGCATACGCAATAGACCCTTTTACTATACTAATATAAAAGTGGACCCCAATAATATTGATGTGATCTACTCAATGGCAGGACCTTATCATAAATCTATTGATGGGGGAAAAACCTGGAATAGAATATCCTCACCACATGGTGACAATCATGATATCTGGATCAACCCTGACGATACTGATATATTTATTCAATCCAACGACGGCGGTGCTAATGTTACTCTAAATGGAGGAAAGACATGGTCTACACAGTTTAACCAACCAACTGCCGAAATCTATCAAATAGCTGTTGATGATCAACATCCTTATTGGGTCTATGGTGGTCAACAAGACAACTATTCAACAGTCTCAGTACCTGTGATGGCACCTTATGGCATTCAAGCTCCAGGTACCGGATATATCATGAATACAGGTGGTTGTGAAACTGGACCTGCAATTCCAAAACCAGGGAACCCTAATATCGTTTATTCTAATTGCAAAGGAAGATTTGGTGTCTTTAACAAGAGCACAGGGACTGAGCAATCTTACTATGTCGGTGCATCCAATATGTATGGCCACAATCCTAAAGATTTAAAGTATCGTTTTCAAAGAGTCTCCCCTATTCATGTTTCACCACATGATCCTGATGTGGTCTATCACTGCTCTCAATATGTGCATATGACTACAGATGAAGGGAAGACTTGGACAACTCTTTCTCCGGACCTTACAGCATTCGAAGCAGATAAACAGGTGATTTCTGGTAGTCCAATCACTAGAGACATTACAGGAGAGGAATATTATAGTACTATATATGCGATCAGAGAGTCTCCGATTAAAAAAGGCCTCATCTGGGTAGGTGCAAATGATGGCCCCATACACATCACTCGAGATGGAGGTGCTAACTGGTCAAATGTTACACCTCGTGGCCTACCATCTGGAGGCAGAGTCGATGCAGTAGAACCTTCTCCCCACGACCCAGCCAAAGCATATGCATGTATATTAAGATATCAGTTAGGAGATTCAAAGCCTTATATTTATAAGACTGAGAACTATGGTAAAACTTGGGATTTAATTACCAATGGGATAGCTCCAGATAACCCTTGCAGAGTGATTAGAGAAGACCCGGCAGCAGAAGGACATTTATATGCTGGCACAGAAGATGGATTATTTATTTCTATGGATGATGGAGAAACCTGGTCTTCCTTTCAACAAAATCTACCTTTGACACCAGTGACAGATATAAAGATTCATCGTGGTGATCTTGTTTTATCAACTATGGGTCGTTCATTCTGGATATTAGATAATATTTCTACTCTTTCTCAAATGGAATCTCTGGACTGGAGCAAGAATAAACTATATAAACCCAAAAATACATATCGATACAAATATCCTTCAGGGGCACGAGCTAGCAGTATGCCTACATACCCAAGACCTGCAGTCATAATAGACTATACCATTGCAGATTCTATCTCTGAACCTATTCAACTAGAAATTATAAATAGCCAAGGTGACGTGATCAATACCTTCTTTAGCAATGATGATGAAAACGAAATCCCCGAGGAAACGATAGAAAACATGTCTACCAATCAAGTAGAATATATCGTCGATAACAGCCTGTCTACTCATCTTGGCTTTAACAGATATCGATGGAATATGACAGAAAGTGGCCCCTGGCATGAAGATGAAAACCGCAGTTATAAAGGCGGTCCATTTGCAGCCCCTGGACGGTATATTATTCGACTTACATTGGATGGACAGGTATACGAACAGTCACTTGAGCTATTGATGGATCCAAGAATCGAAGCATATGTTAGTAAAGAAGACATCCAAAAACAAGTCACTATCCATCGTCAAATTAAAAATCTACTGAGCGAAGCCAGAATGCAACTAGATAAATTGGAAAAAGAGAAGGAAACGCTACTCGAGAATAAAGATAAAAAGGATGAAGATAGAGATCGATTATCCAAAGTCGATACAAATATTACTCAGTTAAAAACTAAAGAAGGCATATATGAGCTTCCTAGATTAGTTGATCAAATATCATATCTATACAATATACTTGGTGATTCAGATCAGGCACCTGGCCAAGATGTCTATGAAAGGTATGAAGAGTTGCGACTAAGTCTGGAAGGTATAAAAGAGTGATCTCGAAATTTTACAACCACAACTACCCGTATCAACCTTTTATACTTAAAAGACAATTATAGATAAAAGTGTAGCTAAAAAACTGTACATACTTATAATCTATAACACAGGATAATCACCGAATCTCTCCTGCTTCAAGACTAGGCATTATGTTATGACATCCTTTAATTTATCCCTCGCTTATTCAGTAGTAAGACACTATCCTGTTTCTTCAATGAATTTTTTAGATAAATACAGACTATTAAAAAACTTTCTAACCTATTCTAAAAGATCCCATTATTCTTCATGACAATCAATCTGTCTTATTAATTGTCCACATTAGTAATTAAACGCATTGCGTTTATACTTAGATTAGAGTAAATGTAAAAGACATATGTCTCATTTAGAAGCTTCCTATTTTATTCATTTTCAAGAAACAAAAAAGCCGAATATAAATAGTAAATAACGTAAGTTCAACAAAGTATAAAACGGCCGTTCCACGCATTCGATCAGACTGTCGTTTCTGCAACCGTCGTAGGGTATTAAAAAGAGTGAAAAATGACAAATTTGATAATCAACAGGATATCCGAATGGAACAATAAAATGAGAGTCATTGGAATCTAATTAGACTGAAAAAAGAAAGGTGTAATCGGAAATGGAGAGTTAAAGGAAATTGAAATTGAATCAGGCAAACATATGCTGAAA
>DKPS01000171.1:1231-64243 GCA_002471345.1 Saprospiraceae bacterium UBA7328 | reverse complement strand
GGAGGTTTTTCTTATGGAGATTATTTGCGATCAGGTGCAATAGCCAGATTTGCCCCAATTATGAAAACAGTTGTCGATTTTGCGAATAAAGGAGGCTTAGTTCTCGGAATATGTAATGGCTTTCAAATTTTGTGTGAAAGCGGTTTGCTTCCTGGCGTTTTAATGAGAAATGAGCATCAAAGATTTATTTGTAAAAATGTTCATTTGAAAAAGGTACACAATAGAAGAATTAATCAATTGGTTGGATTTGATCAAATTCTATCAATACCAATTGCTCATGCAGATGGTCGATTTTTTGCAACAGATGAGACTCTAAAAAGCATAGAGGATAATGAACAGATCATTTTCAAATATTGCGATCAAGAAGGAAATGTAAATTCTGATTCTAATGTCAATGGTTCAGTAAAAAATATTGCGGGGATTTCTAACAAATCTGGCAATGTCTTTGGAATGATGCCTCATCCTGAGCGGGCATCAGAAAATATTCTAGGTAATAATGATGGCCGCATTATTTTTGAAAGCCTTTTGGAAAGTATAGGTGCCTTCTGAATCTAATCGACCAGTTTAGCATCGACTAATAAATACATTAGTCGATTGATATCTGCATCATTAAGTTGCAACTTTCCTTTGAGTACTACTTGCTCTGATGTGTACTCGACACCTTCTACTGCTTCTACTTCCATAACGGTCTCTGGACCTGCTCCTCCACAGAAAAAGCACATGTTATAAGGGAATGCAGAGAAAATAAACTCTGTGTGACTTTGATAACCTTCTACTGGAATAATGTAACCTTTTATTTCTACCTCTTTGTTATTCAACTCCTTTACGGCATCAGCAAATACTGGAATATCAATTTTGAATCCCAAAAACTCATCGAATTCCTTCTTATATGTGATTTTGGAAAGGGTTTTCCAAACGTTTTCTTTTTTGTCTGCGACTTCTTCTTCCATTACTACATCAGCAGCATCCTCGATGGCTGGTGGAGCTGTTTCAGTTTGACTAAATGCTAAAAAGGAAGCAAAGAAGAATATTTGAAATAATAAGTATTTATACATGTGTTTCTTTTTATGAACTCAATGTCTTGTGAATTTCTGTTTTATAAGCAATCACGGCAGGTACAAGTGCTGCTATGGTTCCTATAACCAAAGACGCTACAAATAACCAAATTTCTGCTTTTAAAAACTTAAAAACTGTGAAGGAATAGTTATAACGTTCAGATGCCATGTCTCCAAAAAGGCCTAAAGCAAAATGACCTATAGCCATTCCAATCAGACTTCCAATAACGGCTAATATTAGTCCTTCAAGCAGAATTAGGGCAAATAATTTGAAAGGAGAGGCTCCATTTACACGCATTAAGGCTAATTCGTACTTCCTGTCACGAAGGGCATTGTATAAAGATATAAATATGCTAATTCCAGATACTAGAGCTATGAGCAGTGCCAATTGTCTTATGGTATCCACTCCTACTCCAATCAAGTCATAGAGTCTATTCATTTCTATGGCTGGAGTGGCAGCTTGAAGAGGCGTGTTTTTATTTATGTTTCTAGGGAGACTAAGAGCTTGAAAGTTCTTATTATTCTTAAACTGTACTAGAATTGAGGTAATTTCTTCTTCTGGATGATCTAATAAGTTAAAGTTGCTCACACTATGATCATGATGACTGTGGTCGTGTCCACTATGATTATCCTGTGATGTTACATCATCATTTTTACTACCATCGTTTTCTGAATGATGAACATGCCAGATAGATGGAGTATTTGTAACTATAAGATGATCCACCACCGTGCCAGATTGAGCAAATATTCCTTTCACTACAAATGCTTGTCCATGATCATGGCCCATATCCTCGTCATCCATAAAACCATGCGTACTTTCGAATTTACTTCCAATACTCAGTCCTAAATCTTTGGCTACAGTGACGCCAATATTCACATCGTAATCATTTTCAAAAAGCTCACCTTCACTTATTTCAGCTTTATATAATTCTAGGAACTTATGATTTGTGCCTACTATTCTAAATCCTTTGTGGCTGTCTCCAAGAGAAAGTGGAACAGCAGATTTTATCAATGGATTGCGAGGGCTTAGGAAGGGTCTAGCATCTTTCACACTGATATTTCCAGTAGGATTATCGATGTGATACATGTTACAAAGTATCATTTGTAAAGGACTTCCTTTCGCTCCTATAACAAGATCAATTTCAGCCAAATTTTTATCAAAGTTCTCCTTTAATTGATCGTTGACTAATAATAGAAATGTGATCAGCCCAATCCCTAAAGCAAATAGAATAAGACTTAAAGCCATATTCAATGGCTTATAGGTAATATTACGCCAACTTAATTTTAATAAATTCATGACAATTCGATTTTGTGATCAAATCGTTCTTTAAGTCTGTTATCATGGGTTACTATTATTAGAGAAGCTTTGACCTCTTTTGTCAAGGTATCTAAAAGACTCATTACCTTATCACAATTGGTGTCATCTAATGCTGATGTTGGCTCATCGGCAAGAATTAGAGAAGGCTTTGTAATGACAGCCCTTAGAATATTCAATCTTTGTTTTTCTCCTTGACTCAATTTATTGGTACTGTGTTTAGTTCTATGAAGTAACCCTACTTTTTCTAAGAGACTGTTAATGAATATATCATCTACTTTATCTCCTGAAAGGCGTTGAACAAATCTTAGATTGTCGATTACATTGATAGATCTAATAAAATGGGCCTCTTGAAAAACGATACCAATATGTTCTGCTCTAAATTTGTCTAAAGCACTTTCTCTTAAAGCACTAAAGTCTTCGCCCTTAAGAATTATTTTTCCTTTTTGAGGCGAAATAATCCCTCCAAGTAGATGTAAGAGAGTTGTTTTTCCCGTTCCAGAATCGCCTAACACCAACAAGGTGCCGGACTGATCCACATGGAAATCAGGAAATCCGATGGTAGTTTTACCATCGTAGGAATATGAAAGGTCTTTTGCGTTCAGCATTTTTTATTTACAAATCGGTATCAAAAATAAACCGATTATCAAAAGGATAGTTGCTCAACTGATAAATATTCGAAGGTATGTACTTAGTTTTGCCTTTTCATGAAGAAATATATCCAATTATTTATTGAAGCTGTAAAAGGTGGAGAACAAACTTATACAGAAGGAAGTGTAAGAAAAGCTCTTTTCATGTTGGCCATTCCAGTTATCCTAGAAATGGCAATGGAGTCTTTATTCGCAATAGTAGATGCTTATTTTATAGGCCAGATAGGAAGTGCTAATGCTTTAGCTACGATAGGTATTACAGATTCTTTTTTGTTCGTGGTTTTTTCTTTGGCTATGGGAATTAGTATGGCAGCTACCGCTGTAGTTTCTCGAAGAATAGGTGAAAAAGACAAAGAAAAAGCATCGGAAGCTGCTTTTCAGGCCATTCTTATTGCAGTTTTCTTTGCTGTTATTATTGGATTGATAGCTTTTTTCTATACTGATGACTTGCTTCGATTAATGGGGGCGACTGAAGACTTAATAGAAGAAGGCGGTTCATATACACGCATTATTTTGACCTTGAACATTATTATAATGCTTCTTTTTGCTATCAATGCCATTTATAGAGGAGCAGGAGATGCGAGTATTGCGATGCGTACTTTAATACTAGCAAATGGTATAAACATAATTTTGGATCCTTGCCTGATAATGGGTTTTCTGTTTTTTCCAAAATTGGGTCTTACAGGTGCTGCAATAGCTACATGTATAGGAAGAGGCGCAGGAGTAGTATACCAGATATACTATTTGACTAATGGTAAATCTGTAATAAACATTAAGTGGAAACACCTTAAAATTGCTTGGACAACAATTAAAAAACTCATCAAGATTTCTGCTGGAGGTGCAGGCCAACATTTGATTGCATCAGCGAGTTTTATCTTTTTGGTTTGGATATTGAATGCATTTGGGAGCGAGACAGTCGCTGGATATACAGTCGCGTGGAAAATACTATATTTTACTATCCTACCTTCGTGGGGAATAGCTATGGCAGGAGCAGCACTTGTAGGTCAGAATCTTGGAGCCAAGCAACCAGATCGAGCTGAGGAATCGGCCTGGATGGCGGCAAGATATAACATGTACATACTTTTCACTTTATCAGTGATTTTTATTCCACTTGCACATCCTGTAATTGGAATATTTAGTAATAACCCAGAAGTAATAAAACATGGTGCATTGGCATTACAGATAATTTTTGCAGGTTACGTATTCTATGCCTATGAAATGGTAATAGGACAAGCATTTAATGGAGCTGGAGATACTTACACACCGACGATACTAAATTTCATCGCCTTTTGGGTTATTCAAATACCTTTAGCTTACTTCTTAGCTAATCATACTCCACTAGGAGCAACTGGTGTTTATATTTCCATAGCCGTTTCTTCTTCTATTCTTGCAATAATGGCAATAACAATTTTCAGAAAAGGAAAATGGAAGACCATTGAAGTGTAAATAAAATATTGTGCTTTAATCTCATTTTCTATAAATTTTATTCTGAAATACTGAAAAGGCTGTTATATTCATGAGTACAAATGTTCCGATTAGGTCTTTGTTTTAAAGATCATTAAGGTGCTATTTCACAATAACCACCATAACATTAACAAAATGAGAAATTTAATTATTATCGCCTTTGTCTTACTCAGCCTTCCTTCATTTAGCCAAATAATAGTAGAATTGGCCACTTTTGATCAAAAAGTTGAACTGAGCTATTTTAGGGGATTCAGTAACGTGTACCATGTTATGGACCAGCATAACATTAACAGATATTATGTAAATGCTAATGGTAATGCAGATGAGCTAGTGGAAAGAGGTAAAGAAATAGGACTTAATCCTCGAGTGATTGATATGGCAGAAAGAAAAAAACTATGTTCTGCAAGTTGTATTTCATATGAAGAATTAGAAAAACTTCAAAATATATTTTTTGATTTTGACAAATCGAACTTAAGATCAGAATCAATAAGAAGGCTTGAGATGCTTCATACAATAATGATAGAAAATCCTGGATATACTGTAGAGTTCAGAGCTCATACCGATGCTAAAGGATCCAATGATTATAATGAATCATTGGCGGATAGAAGAGCGGCTTCAGCGGAAAAATATATGTTGTCTAAAGGTATACCTCAAAGTAGATTGACAACAACCAGATTTGGAGAAAGAGCCCCAATAGCTAAAAATGAATTAGACGGTAGAGACACTCCTGAAGGAAGACAATTGAATAGAAGAGTAGAAGTTGTAATCTATAGTACTGATGGAGCAATCATAAATTTAGTAGAGGCTATATATGTGCCTTCACATTTACAAAATTAGATGATACCTCAAGAGGCATAATGTCTTTGGCAATTAATCCAGTTGCCAAAGACTGTGGGTCTCAATTATTTTAATCAATTTTTGGGCATACTTTTTATCTGTGGCATATCCACATTGGTGAAGTCCATTCGCCCATGATTTGTAGTCTTTTCTATCATTTAGTAGCAATGATTTGTAACATTCTTTGCCCAATAGGAAATGAGAATGATCTATAAAGGAGTCCATATCCATATTGTATGATCTAAAACAAGATTCTATCAACTTGCCTTTGTTATTAAAATCATCATCTTCTTTATAAAAGAAATGACCTTCCCATTCTTTTTTACATTTTATACCAAAGTGGTTTCTTGCCTTGATTGCCAATTCACTATTGCCATAATTGGACTCCAGAATTGCCTGCCCTAAAATTATTGAAACTGGAATACCTGTACGATCAGATTCGATGATGGAAAGCTCTTTCCATTTTTCGATATAAGTCTCTTTGAAGTTGTCATTTGAAACAAGAAAAAGAGAGAGGGAAAGTATTATAATCTTCATTCTAGTAGCTTGATTTTGGTATAAGGGTATAGGCAAAGACTATGCCCATTGAAAATGTCAAATTACACCTAGGACTAGGGTGAAATTTTATCCTCTTTATTTTGGCCCAAAATTTTTCTTATTCTACCTCTTGGAATTGATTGCCATGCCCTTTCATGAGCATAATACATCAAGAGTTTGATGACAAATTCTAATCCACCAATTTTTAATGCTAACTCTACATCACTAGTTGTGAAATAGGCAATAGCGATTATTGTCCCGGTGGCAATTATGCGCCATGTCAACCCCTTTAGAAAGCTCCTTAGTCTTGATTCTTTCATGTCATTCTTTTTGTTTCTAGTTCAATACTAGAGCTCTGCCAATACTGGAGTAATAAAAATCACGACCTTTCATATCCTCTATATCAAAAAGGTTTCGGCCGTCAAATATGGCTTTGTTTTGAAGCGACATCTTGAGTTTATCAAAATCTGTGGTTCTGAAAGCATTCCATTCCGTAACAATGGCCAAAGCATCTGCATTTTGAGTAGCTTTATATGCATCAGTTGCATAACTTATTTTGTCACCATAGAGCTTTTTGACATTATCCATTGCTTCTGGATCATAAGCAGTTACAGTTGCTCCATTCTCTAAAAGCTTATCGATGATATATAATGCAGGAGCCTCACGGATGTCATCTGTATTAGGTTTAAATGCAAGTCCCCACAGAGCTATTTTTCTACCTTTTATATCATTGTCAAAATATCTCAGAATCTTATCAGCTAGTACAACCTTCTGCTTTTCATTTACATTCATTACTGATTTTAGAATCTCAAAATCATATTCATTTTGATTAGCTGTTTTCGCTAATGCCTGAACATCTTTAGGAAAACAGCTACCACCATATCCTACACCTGGAAAAAGAAATCTTTTTCCAATTCTATTGTCACTTCCCATTCCTTTTCTTACCATGTCTACATTAGCACCTACTTTTTCACAGAGATTTGCAATCTCATTCATAAAAGTTATTCTAGTAGCTAGATATGAATTAGCTGCGTATTTTGTCATCTCAGCTGATCTCTCGTCCATAAATAGTACTGGATTGCCTTGACGGACAAAAGGCTTATATAATTTTGTCATGACTTGGGTTGCCTTAGTGGAACTTGTGCCTATTACAACCCTGTCAGGTCTCATGAAATCATCAACGGCCACCCCCTCTCTTAAAAATTCTGGATTAGATACAACATCAAAAAGATCATTTGACAGGTTTTCCTTTAATGCCCCTTCTACTTTTTCCGCAGTCCCTACGGGCACTGTACTTTTATCGACAATTACTTTATAATCCTTGATGATCTTAGATAGATCTTTGGCTACTCCTAATATATACTTGAGATCAGCAGAACCATCAGCTCCAGGAGGTGTAGGAAGTGCTAGAAATATTACTTCGGAATCTTTTATCCCTTCTTCAAGTGAAGTAGTAAATTTTAATCTTCCTATTTTGGTGTTTCTGTCAAATAGAACATTGAGACCAGGTTCGAAAATGGGGACTTGCCCATTTTTCATCTTTTCTACTTTTTTTTGATCTATGTCAACACAAGTAACATGATTTCCTGTTTCAGCAAAACAAGTTCCTGTTACTAATCCTACATAACCGGTACCAACAACACATATATTCATTTAAAGTAATTTCTTTTAAAAATTGTGATTGCAAAAGTATAGAAATCTTATTTCTGATTTATTGTATTTGGTTTCTGATACACTCCACTTATTGAAATTGGATTCTACCAAATTTATCACCTTCCACTTCTTCAACAAAACGAAGAGTAATTGCACTCAAAACCGAACGGGCATGTCCAATATCGAACAATATATAAATAAATATAATATATAATGTGCAGATAAATAGCACTATAGTACTTGGCATAGCCTTGGTATCTATATTGATATACCATAAGATAAAAATAAATGGATCGTCAAATTTCAGATAATGAACAACGGAAAGGTAAATTTCAAGATTATCTTAAGTATGTACTTGTAGTTGTTTTAGTAGCAGTTGGATTTTGGTTTGTAAGGAGTTTCCTCGAAGCAAAGAAGGATAGGTCGGAGCTACATATAGTAAAAGTAGAAAGAGGAAATATGCAAAACACACTTACAGCTACAGGGACTGTGGTCCCAAGTGTAGAAAGAGAAATCAATGCCCCAGTGACTACAGAAATAAAGAATGTAATAAAGGTTAATGGAGAGTTTGTAGAAGAGGGAGATCTCATCTTAGAATTGGATCAAGAGTTCACGAAACTTTCATATGATCAGTTATATGATGAATTGCAATTGAAGAGAAATAACATTGATAAACTAAAACTGGAATATGATAAAAACCTTAGAGACTTAGATTATCAGAATCAGATCAAATCACTTCAACTAGATGAACTCACAGCACAGGTAAAAGATCAAAAAAGACTCAATGAAGTTGGTGGAGCTACTTTGGAAGAAGTAGAACAAGCAGAACTGCAACTAAAAGTATCACAACTGGAGAAATCAATGCTTGAAAATGAACTTCAATACAGGCAAAGCGTCAATGTTAACGAAAAAAGAGGTCTCGAACTAGAATATACTATCCAAGAGAAGAGACTTGCAGAACTTAAAAGAAAACTCAGAGAGACAAGTGTAAGAGCTCCACAGAGCGGAGTAATCACATGGGTAAATGAAGACTTAGGGAGAAAAGTACAAGAAGGAGAAACTTTAGTACGATTAGCTAATTTGGAGAAATTCAGAGTAGAAGCATCTACATCAGACAGAAATCAGGACAAAATCGAAGTCGGAATGCCTGTGAATGTCCGGATAAATAGACAGGACTTAAAGGGTATGATATCTAATGTGCTTCCTGCCGTAGAGAACAACACTATTAAGTTTAACATACAGCTAGAAGATCCGAATTCTGAATTGTTAAGACCTAATATCAGGGCTGAAGTTTACATAATCACTGATAGTAAAAATAATGTGCTCAGAATCAAAAATGGGCCTGCTCTGAGGGGAGCTAATAGCCAGTACCTATATGTGGTACAAGGGGATATGGCAGTAAAAAGAAGAATCACAAAAGGGTTAGTGAGTAGTGATTTTGTAGAAATCATAGATAATTTATCAGAAGGCGAAAACGTCATCATCTCTGACATGAAAGACTATGATCATTTGAATGAATTTAAAATCACAACTAAATGAAAATTCAAATGAACACTACTCACTCATCCCCTTTTAACTTCTTAAATAAAACTGCCTTGCAAGCACTATGGATGGTTATGATATGGGCTATGGTTGTAATCTCCGGGTCTTATAATTCTCTTCTTGCACAGGAAGAATGGACATTTGATGAAGTGCTCACGAAAGCCGAAGAACAGTCAATTTTTAGATATCAGGCAATTGCTGACAATAAAATAGCGCAATCAAGATGGGCTTTCTATAAGACTAATTTAAGCCCAGGTGTTACACTTGATCTACTTGCCCCAAACTATAGTAAGACTTCTAGGGAGATTGTACAACCGGATGGATCGATATCATTTCAATCGGTTTCACAAAATAATTCTAGTATACGATTAGGAATTCAGCAGCAGATTAAGTCGACAGGAGGAACCGTATTTTTACAATCTCAGCTGCAAAGGTTTGATGATTTTTCTTTGGATAATAATCAATACAATGGTATTCCATTTAGAATAGGGTTGTCACAACCTCTATTTGGGTTTAATGACCTGAAATGGGCTAGTAAGATAGAGCCACTTGCTCTGACCGAAGCAGATAGGAAGTATATCATCGATATGGAAGACATTCATTTAAGAGGAACAATTGCCTTTTTTGATTTGCTTATGGCTCAGGTGAATGAGAAAATAGCAACCACTAATAGCGATGTGAATGCTAAACTATTAGAAATTGCAAAAGAGAGATTTGATTTAGGGAAGATTTCTAGAAATGAATTGTTACAGCTTGAACTTGAATATAAGTCTGCTGTCAAGGATTTATCAATTGCAGCCTTTCAAGTTCAGTTTTCAAAAGGTGCTCTTCAAACCTTTTTGGGTGGCGATAAAACTGACAATATAGCAGTACTCACCCCTAACCCTAAAGAAAATACAGTTGATATGGAAATGTCAATTGCGGTGGATCAAGCTTTGGCGAACAGGCCCGAAATAATTGCATTCCAAAGGCAAAAACTTGAAGCGGATAGAGAAATAAATCGGGCAAAAACTGAATATGGTGTTAAAGCCGACCTTTTTGCCAGTTTTGGTTTAGCAAGAGGTTCTCAAAAATTCAGTGATATCTATTCTGATCCTATTTCTGAGCAACAGGTACAATTGGGTTTGAGTATTCCAATCTTAGATTGGGGAAGAAGGAAGTCAGCAGTAGGTATTGCTAGAGCGCAAAAAGAATTGATTGAGCAACAAATAGCGCAAGACAACCTAGATTTTCAGAATGACATCGTCCAAGCCGTAAGCAATTGGGAACAACTTCAACGAGAGGTAAAAATTCAGGAGGAAATTAGAGAAGTATCTCTTGAGAGATTCGAAATATCAAGACAGAGATACATACTTGGAGCTATTAGCATTACTGACTTGACTATAGCACAACGAGAAAAAGATCAAGCACAACGAGACTATGTTGATACACTTAGAGCATACTGGGTTACCTATTATCAAATTAGAAAATTAACGGGTTTTGATTTCGAAAAAGAAGCCCCTATTACTTATACATTTTAACACATTCCAAATTATAGAAAATTAATAATCATGATAAAGCTTCAAAACGTAAATAAAGTTTATCGCACTAAGACTATAGAAACCACAGCTTTGAGCGACATAAACCTTAACATAGACAAAGGTGAATTCCTTTCTATAATGGGGCCTTCTGGATGTGGAAAAAGTACATTACTGAATATTATAGGCCTTCTAGATGAACCATCTGGTGGCGAGGTAAATATAGGTGGCAATGCCCTCCCAAATTACAACACCAAAGCTATGGCTCAATTCAGAAATCAACAACTAGGATTTATTTTTCAAAGCTTTCATTTAATACCTGATCTTACTGTTAGGGATAATGTGGAGTTGCCATTATTATATAGAAAAGTTGGTGGTAAAGACAGAAAAAGAATGGCTGAAGAAGCTTTAGAGTCTGTAGGTCTAAAGAATAGAGTAAGTCATTTTCCAAATCAACTTTCTGGGGGACAAAAACAAAGAGTTGCAATTGCAAGGGCCATAGTAGGAAATCCAGAAATCATTTTGGCTGATGAGCCTACAGGCAACTTGGATAGTGTAATGGGAAACGAAGTGATGGACATTCTTTTAGAATTGAACTCTAAAAATGACACAACTATAGTAATGGTGACACACGATGAGAACATGGCGAAAAAGACCCATAAACTCATAAGATTATATGATGGTCAGCAGGTAGCATAACCTCTTATTAACTAAAAAATTATAGTTATGATAAGTAATTACATCAAACTTGCAATAAGGGTATTAGGCCGAAATAAATTCTTCACAGCTATTTCTCTTTTTGGCATAAGTTTCACATTGGCCATTCTGATGTTGATTGTTTCTGTAATGGAGACTGAAGTGGGCCAAACACCTCCTTTATCAGAAAAGGATAAAATGGTAATTGTTCCAAACCTCAATTTAAAAAGACAATTTTATGATACCATTTATGCCTATGACACAACAATGTATAATGGGGCTCAAGTAATAGATACGTCTTTTACACTAAATGAATCAGGACAAAATAACTCAAATAATGAATTTGCTTATTGGTTCTTAGAGAAACACCTTTCTAATGTTCCGAATGCAAAAAAATTCACTTTTTTCAATTCTAATAATGTCTATAATTCTTATGTAAACAATTCAAAAGTAGAGTTCAAAACTGTGTATTCAGATCATAGATTCTGGGATCTTTTTGATTTTCAATTTGTAGAAGGATTTGGTTTTGGTGAGTCGGCTGTAGAGAATGAGGAACTGGTAGCAGTTATTACAACTGAATTAGCTGATAAGTACTTTGGTAAAGTCGAGAATGTGGTTGGTGAAATTTTAGAAATGGATAGGAAGAATTTCAAGGTAATTGGTGTAGTGGAGCCTGCAGGAATAATGCTTTTGGCTGTAGACATCATTGTCCCTTATACACACGACAACATTGATGCTCAACGAAGAAATGAAAATGGTTTTGGAGGTTATATGGGAATGTTCGTCGGCGAAAAAAACTCTGATGTGGGATTGATTAAAAATGACATTGAATTCATCAATTCTAACACCGAAGTGCCTGCTGTTGCTCAAGATAATTATGATATCATAGAATTCGAACCTTTCAGCTTTCATGAGGCTTATGCAGGTCAGATTTTAGACCTAGATGACGAGGAGGAAAGTCTCAAATGGATGAAGTGGATCATGTTTTCATTGATGGGTTTTCTTATCATACTTCCTACTCTGAATTTGATAAACCTTAATGTGAGTCGCATCATGGAGCGAAGCTCTGAGATCGGGGTAAGAAAAGCATTTGGAGCAGATAGAAATACCATCTTATTTCAATTTGTTGTAGAAAATATTGTCCAGACTTTTATAGGAGGGCTAATCGGATTAGTCATGGCAATGTTATTTATTTATATCATTAATGACACTAAGCTTATGGGTGATGTAATTCTAAAGCTTAACTATAGATTCTTCTTTTTCAGTCTTATAATCTGTCTCATTTTTGGATTAGTTTCTGGTTTGCTACCTGCATATCGGATGTCCAAAATGCATGTTGTTTCAGCTTTAAAACAGAACAAATTATGATCAAGCATATATTCATTCTTATATGGAATAAAAAAGGAGCTAATGCTCTATTATTACTCGAAGTACTGTTGGCTTTTATAGTGCTTTTTGCAGTGTTAAGTTTTGTGTTTTATAATACAGATAGACTTTCAGATCCTTTGGGTTTTGAAACTGAAAATCGCAAATATATTAGCTATGGTGACCTTGATAATTTTAATGACTCGACCAGAATATTAGTATTAGAAGAGCTTAAAAGATCTCTATTAGATTTAGAATTAGTAGAAGAAGTAAGTTTTGGTAATGATGTAGGGCCTTTTAAGAGTAGTAATTGGTGCCATGGTAATGATGATCTTGGATTTGACATAAGTGCATGTTATTCTGTAGTAGAGTATGATTTTATTAAAACGAACGGCATGAATATCGTAGAAGGAAGAGATTTTACTGAGCACGATCTTAATGCGACTTACCAATTGATGATAGGAAACCAGACATTTATAGAAGAGACTTTTGGAGAAAAAAACATGATAGACAGTATTATACCTTTCCAAGGGGCTGAGACTAAGATAATAGGCATCATGGACGAGTATAAGTACAATGGAGAGTTCGAAGAATCGGCTAATAGAGTATTACTTCTTTCTAATCCAGAATTTAATGGTTATGCGAGGATGACTAATGCATATTTGAAAATGGACCCTTCAGCAGATGTAGCTTATGAAGAGAAGATAAGTTACATGGTAGAGAGTACTTTAAAGACAAGTAGTTATGTAATCCAAGATGCGCCGTTACTACGGAAAAGGTCAAATCTTGAGAACTGGATTCCAATTGTGGCTCTTTTAGGCATGTGTGTTTTCCTTTGTCTTAATGTTGCGCTTGGACTCTTTGGGGTTTTGTCATACTCTATAAATAGAAGAAAGGCAGAAGTAGGATTGAGAAGAGCGATAGGGGCACATGCAGGTTCGATTATACAGCAGTTTACTTTTGAGGTGTTGTTTTTAGCTGGTTTGGCTGTTCTTTTTGGGGCATTTTTCGCTGTTCAGATTCCAATAATGAATGTCATGGATGTGGATTCTTCAGTATTCTATAGAGGAATATTATATGCCACTTTAATAGTGCTTGTCGTAGTAACAATATGTGCATTATATCCAAGTATTCAGGCATCTCGAATCCATCCAGCTATCGCTTTGCATGAAGATTGACAGGTATGTTTTGTCGAAAAAAAGCAACATGCAAATTCTTTTAATAACTATACTACTAGGTCAATTTCTGATTGCTTTAGGTCAGTAATAGCATCTAGAATATATTGAGACAATACAAGGTGAACTCAAGTCTCAAGGCGAAAAATTGAAATGCTTGAATTTTGATAAAACAGAGAGGAAAATGTAAAAATCCTTTGCACTTATTGACATAGGCGAAATCAAAAATATTAGTTTTAAAGATTAAAGAGAATTGGATCACTATTATCTATATTTTGAAAAATGGATAAGTCAGTTAAAGTGACGTATGGTTGAAGGAATTGGTTGAAAAAATTCGAATCAAATAATGAACAAAATATTAGTAATAGATGATGATCGTACTGTTTGTAAGAGTCTTGATCTATTACTAAGAAAATCAGGCTATGAAGTATCAACTACTAGCCACCCATCAGATGCTTTGGAATTAATTGAGGAATTTAAACCCCATTTGATTCTTTTGGATATGAATTTTACTATTGACACTTCTGGGCGACAAGGGATGAAAATGCTCAAGAGGATTATGGAACATGATCCTTCCGTGATTGTTATACTCATTACAGGATGGGCCACTTTGCAATTAGCAGTGGAAGGAATGAAGAGTGGAGCTAAGGACTTTTTGGCCAAACCATGGGACAATAAGCATTTACTATCTTCTATTTCGACTGCTATGTCCATTTATGGAAGCGGATCGGGCAACTTCTCATTTGAGTCTAGTGACGACCATATTATTGGTCAAAGTGAATCTTTTCATAAAGTGCTTGAACTAGTGGATAGAGTATCGCATACTGATGCTAGTGTTCTAATTACTGGAGAAAGCGGCACTGGTAAAGAGATTATTGCTGAAGCCATTCACGCTAGAAGTGCGAGAAATGACAATCCCTTTGTCAAAGTAAATCTAGGAGGTATATCCACTTCTCTTTTTGAGAGTGAGATGTTTGGTCATGTTAAAGGTGCTTTTACTGATGCAAACTCTGATAGAGAGGGGAGATTCGCAAAAGCTCATACAGGTACGATATTCTTAGACGAAATCGGTGATCTCGCTCATGAGAGTCAGGTGAAACTATTGAGAGTGCTTCAAGAGAAATCTTTTGAAGTTTTGGGAAGTAGTAAAACTATTAAAACTGATGTAAGGGTAATTAGCGCAACTCATAGGCCATTAAGTGAAATGGTTGAGGATAGTAGCTTCAGAGAAGACCTTTTCTATAGAATAAATCTAATTCAAATACAGCTTCCATCTCTTTCAGAACGAAGAGAGGATATTCCTCTTCTTGTAAATCATTTTGTTCAAAGCATGAGCAAGGCTTATGACTTTGACAAACCTTTTATTACAGATGATGCAATGAGGTGGTTGTCTGACCAGACATACTCAGGTAATATTCGACAATTACGGAATATAGTAGAGAGAACGGTACTTCTTACTCAAAACAAGAAGGACCTTGGGATTCGAGATTTTCAAGATAACATGATGATGACGAAGAGAAGAATTGAAAAAATAGCACTACCCAATATCGGAGAGATGACATTAGATGAACTGGAAAGAAGTATGATTCAAAAGGCTTTGAGTTTTCATGACTACTCAATAAGCAAAACTTCAAGATCCTTAGGACTCACTAGGAGCAGCTTATATAGGAGAATTGAAAAATATAATATAACGTGATTTCCAAATAGAATTTTATTCATGCTCTCACTTTTCAGATGTCTTTAAGAATCCAATACATACTATATATTCTTCTTTTACATTTCACTATTGCTGGATTGATGTTTTACATTTTTCAAGATGATAGAGCATATTTTATTCTTTCTGAGTTGGGATTGTTGATTTCCTTGATGGTAAGTTTTAGATTTTATAGAAGGTTTAATCAGCCATTGACTTTGATGAAATATGGTGTGGATGCCATAAAAGATGAAGATTATAATGTCAGATTTTTAAGGACAGGTAGTGAAAGTATAAATGAATTGATCGATGTCTTTAATACATTCTTAGAAAAATTAAAAATTGAAAGAGTTAAGACACAAGAACAAGCCTATTTATTGGAATCAATAATTGAGGCTTCTCCAATAAGCATGATCATGTTGGATTATGATGACTTGATTACATCCACCAATAATGCAGCAAAAAAAATATTTAATAAAAAGAATGTAGAATCAGAAATGTCTTTTTTTGAAATTAATCATCCTCTTATTGCGCCCCTGAAGAATATGACAATCGGTCAAAAAAAGATTATTTCTACAGGGTCAACAACAAAATATAACTGCCAGATTAATTCTATAATTCATTTAGGCTTTAAACGAAAGTTTATAATGATAGAAGAGCTGACTAAAGAGTTACTCGAGAACGAAAAGGCTGCCTATGGAAAAGTTATAAGAATGATGGCTCATGAAGTTAATAATAGTATGGGAGCGATAAATTCTATTTTACAATCTGTTATTGATTTTGCCTTTGATGAAGAGGAAGATGAATATAAAGAGTCCCTTATTATTGCTAAAGAAAGGAATGATGAGTTAGCACTGTTTATGAAGAATTTTGCAGATGTGATAAGACTTCCTCCACCATTAAAAGAGAGGGTGGATTTAAGGACCTTAGGTCAGAGATCTCAAATGATAATGACACAGTTAGCAGAGTCTGAAAAAATAGAAATATCGTTGAGTCTACCAGATGTACCTGTGTATATCTTCTGTGATGTATCTCAAATACAACAAGTATTAATCAATGCAATAAAAAATTCAATTGAGTCAATTGGTAACAAAGGAAAGATTACAATATTGCTAAACCAAAAGGCACCACAAATTACTATCACAGATAATGGAAGAGGAATTAGTAATGAAGCGAAAATGAAATTGTTCTCTCCTTTTTTTTCCACCAAGCCTACTGGTCAGGGAATAGGACTTATTATATCTCGAGACATTCTTTTAGCGCACAAAGCAGAATTTGAATTATACACTGACGGTCTTTCAGAATTAACACATTTTGAGATTAGTTTTCAGAACTAATTCCTCCTGTGTGGAAACAATCTAAATAGAAAAATTGTAAGAAACCTGTTCAGCTTTGCCTCCAGATGAAATAAAGGTTAGTATCTTTGCACAAATTTTCAAAGCAGCTAAGTAAATGCGCTACAAAAATTCATTCAGTTTAGTGGCTATCCTTGCCACAATGATAATTTCTCCTCAGGTTTTAATTGCACAGTCATCTTCTAATAATGTTACCCTTATTGGGGCTCTTATTATTATTGGGGCGTTGATTTTAGTTGCGGCAGTTGTAACAGTAAGTGAGAATCTATTGCAAATAGAAGCCAAAAAGCATGGCATATCAGGAAATGGCAGGAATGTCTCGTTGTTTCCATCTCTTTCTGATCTTTCTGGTTCAAAATTACCTTCATATACACAAGGAAAAGGTGCATATGTATTAAAGAAAGGTTATGAAATTAATTTAACCGGTAAGCCTTCTGATGAAGTGTTTAAAAAACCGGTTAATAGATATGCTGTTAGGCCTACTAACTTTCGTGGTATTGCGCCAATTCCAAAACTTGTAATTAGTGAAAAGGATGAGGTTTTAGCAGGTGATGTTTTATTTTATGACAAGTCAAATGAAAACATCAAATATTGTTCACCGGTAAGTGGCGAAATAGTAGAAGTCAGAAGAGGTGCTAAAAGGGCCATCACTGATGTTATCATTTTAGCTGATAAAAAGCAGAAATATAGAGTTAACAAGGTGCCTGATGTCAACAAGGCTAGTAGAGAGGGATTGGTTGATTTTTTACTAGAAAGTGGACTTTGGCCATTGATTAATGAAAGACCATTTGATGTGGTCCCAGACCCTTCCAAAATCCCTTCAAATATTTTTATATCAACGTTTAGCACAGCTCCTTATGCACCTAATGCTGATATAGTTATAGATGGCAATGAAGATGCATTTCAAAAAGGGATAGATGTATTAGCTAAATTGACTAGTGGAGACGTTCATTTAGGGCTTGATGCAAATAAGAATTCAGCCCCTAGCTCATCTCTGACAGATGTCAAAAATGCGAAAACTCATTGGTTTGTTGGCAAACACCCTTCAGGGAATGTAGGTGTTCAGATTCATCATATCTCATCTATTAAAGCAGGTCAATCTGTATGGACATTGACATTGCAAAATGTAATTTCGATAGGGAGAATGTTTTTGACGGGTAAATATGATGTATCGAAGATTATATCAATTGGAGGCGCTATTGAAGGGAAACAAGCTCATTATAGTACTGTATCAGGAGCAAATATTGGAGATCTGTTAGGAAATTCTGATTTGGACGAGAAGAGAATTATAAGTGGTGATGTATTGACTGGACGTACTGCAGGTAAAGGAGAATTTTTAGATGCATCCTCTGATCAGATATCAGTGATAGAAGAAGGTGACTTTTATGAAATGTTTGGTTGGTTATTACCAATAGCCCCTCGGCCATCTATTTCCAAAACCTTCCCTAACTTCTTATATCCTACACTAGAAATGGAAGGGAATACTAATACTCATGGAGAGAAAAGGGCTTTTGTGATGACTGGAGAGTATGAAAAAGTACTGCCAATGAATATTTACCCTCAGCATCTTATGAAGGCTATTCTGGCTGGTGATTTCGAACAGATAGAAGGATTGGGCATATATGAATTAAGTGAAGAGGATATTGCTCTATGTGAATTTGCTTGTACCTCAAAGATGCCTTTGCAAAGTATATTGAGAGAGGGATTAGATATGATGAGAGAGCAAGGGTAGAAGAAGATTAATAATTACGAACAGAAGTTATTTCAAAATAAATGGGATTACTAGATTACTTAAAAAAAATAGAGCCGGACAAGAAGAAGAGTCCATTTCTTCATACTCTTTTTGATGGCTTCTTCACTTTCCTATATACACCAGAAACCGTAACTAAAAGTGGATCTCATCTTCGTGATGGGATGGACCTAAAACGGACAATGATACATGTGGTGATTGGGTTACAATTGTGCTACTTATTTGGCACTTATAATGTTGGGCACCAGCATTTTGTTGCTATGGGGGAATACTTAGGTATCCTTGAAGGCTTTCACTTAAAGTTAGCTCATGGATTAATAAAAATGCTACCACTTTTTATTATTGCCAATCTTGTAGGCCTTGGAATAGAATTTTGGTATGCGGCTAAAAGAGGGCATGCTATAGAGGAAGGATATTTAGTTACAGGAGCATTGATACCATTGATAATGCCACCTGATTTACCAATTTGGATATTGGTGCTTTCGATCATTTTTGCTGTAGTTATTTGTAAAGAGGCATTTGGCGGAACGGGAATGAATATTTGGAATATCGCATTGATGTCAAGGATGTTTGTATTCTTTGCTTATCCTACAACTATTTCTGGTGATGAAGTTTGGGTTTCTGGTTTTGAAGCTTTAAGAGAAGGAGCCGCCACTTCATATGGTTATGGACATTCCATATTTAATTGGCTATTCGGCATATTAGACATTCCGCAATTCACAGCCGGTACTGTTGTAGATGGTTATAGTGGAGCAACTCCTCTCAGCCTTGCATACCAAGGAGGATGGGAAGCTGTGACTGCAGCTTATACCACTACAGAAATGTGGTGGGGAATGATTCCAGGTTCTATAGGAGAGACATGTAAGCCGTTCATTATAGCAGGAGCATTATTCTTAATTGTAACAGGTATTGCCAGTTGGAGAATTATGTTGAGTATGGTTGTTGGTGCAGCAACTATGGCCCTTTTATTGAATGCATGGGGAGCAACTCCTTTTATGGACGTCCCTTGGTATTATCAGTTTTACATGGGTAGTTTCTTCTTTGCTATGGCTTTTATGGCAACTGATCCAGTAACAGCCGCATCTACCAATACGGGTAAAATAGCCTATGGGTTTTTAATAGGATTTATTGGAATGATCGTCAGGGTACTGAATCCTGCATATCCTGAAGGATGGATGTTAGCCATTATATTCATGAATACATTTGCAGCATTGCTAGATAGATTGGTAATTGATACTCACATTTCTAAAAGATTAAAAAGTGCGTAGTACAAGATATATTTTCACATTCGTAGCTATCATGACTGTAGTCGTGGCGCTTTTATTGTCACTTATGTCAGTGGGACTTAAAGACATCCATGATCAAAATGAAGCGATATTCAACAAGAAGGCAGTCTTGGCTGCCATAGAGACTGAACTAGGAGAGGATGTGAAAGCAAGTAAAATGGCAGATGAAGAAGTCTTAGGAATATTTGACAATAACATTGAACAGCAAGTCATAGATTTTGATGGTAATGAGATTAGTATAGAGGATGTTGAATCAAGAGGATATAAAGGAGGGCTTGCTGAGCATGTAGACATGAAAAAAGAAAGAAAGAAACCTGAGGAAGAGAGGATTTTTCCGCTCTATATGTATTCATCTGATAGTGGTGAAAAAGCTTACATCGTTACTGTTAGAGGAAGTGGTTTATGGGATGAGATTTGGGGCAATATTGCACTCAAAGATGATTTAGAGACTGTAATAGGAGCATCTTTTGATCACCAAGGAGAAACTCCTGGGTTAGGAGCTGAAATCAAAGATAATTCCTCTTGGGTTAGGCAATTTCAAAACAAAAAGATTTACGACGAAGAAGGAAATTATACTTCTGTAAATGTGAGAAAAGGTGGAGCAAGAAATGAGAGATACGAAGTAGATGGAATATCAGGAGCAACTGTGACAGCTGACGGGGTGACCGATATGCTTTATACAGGGATACAATATTATCTTCCATACTTAGAAACGCTTACAAAGAAATAATATGGCTGAAGTATTAGCACCAGAGAAAAAAGAGGGGTTATTCAGTAAGAACAATAAAAAATTACTTACTGATCCTTTGGATGATAATAATCCGATCACGGTACAGGTATTGGGAATTTGTTCTGCACTAGCTGTGACTACACTAGTATTTCCTTCTATTGTAATTACAATAGCGGTAGTATTCGTTTGTGCATTTTCAAACCTATTAACATCATTGCTTAGAAAATCTATTCCGAGTCAAGTTAGAATGATTGTTCAATTAGTTATTGTCGCCACCTTGGTGACTGTGGTGGAACTTTCTCTAAAGGCCATCAACTTTGACGTATATAAACAATTAACTGTTTTTATTGGATTAATCATTACAAATTGCATTGTGATGGGAAGACTTGAAGCTTTTGCTATGGCCAATACTCCTTGGAAATCTTTCTTAGATGGAGTAGGAAATGGATTGGGTTATGGCCTCATTTTGATTGTCGTATCTGTAGTTAGAGAGCTTTTTGGAAAAGGGTCATTGTTAGCAGGAACTCCTTTAGAAATGAAAATGATTGGGGCTACCTCAGAGTACTGGATCAATACGACGGCAGATGGGTGGCAGAGTTTTATGTTTGGATGGTACCAGAATAACAACTTAATGGTACTTCCAGCAGCAGCAATGTTTTTAATCGGAATTTATATCTGGATTCAAAGATCTAGAAATACAAAATTGGTTGACATCTCATAACTGAGATCAAAATAAATATCTGTGGAATTAGTAAACGTATTCTTAAAGGCAGCTTTCATAGAGAATTTAATCCTTTCCTATTTCTTAGGAATGTGTTCGTTTTTGGCAGTTTCTAAAACTGTTAAAACAGCATTTGGACTTGGATTAGCTGTAATATTTGTTTTAGGTATTACGATGCCTATAAACTGGTTGATTTATACTTTTTTGCTTAGCGAAGGAGGATTGATAGGAATGGATTTAACCTTTTTAAGATTAATTCTTTTCATCGCCGTCATAGCATCAATGGTACAATTGGTGGAAATGGTAATCGAAAAAGTATCACCAGCATTGTATAATTCTCTTGGAATTTTTCTTCCATTGATTACTGTGAACTGTGCTATCCTAGGTGGTTCTCTTTTCATGGTGTCAAGAGAATATAACTTTAGCGAGTCTGTAGCCTTTGGATTAGGTGGTGGATTTGGATGGTTTTTGGCAATTGTAGCATTAGCTGCAATAAGAGAAAAAATAAGATATTCAAAAGTCCCAGCTCCTTTACGGGGATTGGGTATGGCATTTATCCTTACAGGATTAATGGGTATGGCGTTTTTAAGTCTGTTGGGCATTGATCCTGCAGCATTTTAATTGAGTGAAATCTTTGTGATTTAAATAAATAGATAAAAAGATATGTTAGCATCTATCTCAATGGCAGTAATAGTTTTCTCAGCTACGATTATTGCGCTTTCATTTATGTTGATATATGCCAATAAGAAATTGGTACCACAAGGCGAGGTTAGTTTAGTCATCAATGGTGATGCCGCTAATCCTATGAAAGTAAAGCCTGGTGCCACATTGCTATCGGCGTTATCTGATAAGAGTATTTTTCTTCCATCGGCATGTGGAGGTGGAGGCACATGTGCTATGTGTGAGTGTCATGTAGATGAAGGAGGAGGAGATGTATTACCCACAGAATTGAATCACTTGACAAGAAAGGAAGCAGCTGAGAATAAGAGGTTGGCCTGTCAGGTAAAGGTGAGAGAGGATATGGAGATCAGAGTACCAGAAGAGGTGTTTGGAATTAAGAAATGGGAATGTGAAGTGATATCTAATTACAATGTTGCCACTTTCATTAAAGAGTTCATTGTAAAGCTACCAGAGGGAGAAACTTTGGATTTTCAAGCAGGTGGATACATTCAAATTGATGTGCCTACAACAACGGTGGATTACAAGAAGGATGTTGACATTACAGCTCATCCTAAATATCATGAAACTCCAGACAAATTTCAAAAGGATTGGGATCAGTTCAAGTTATGGGATTTAAAAATGGTGAATGAAGAAGAAGTCTTCAGAGCTTATTCAATGAGTAATCACCCAGCCGAAGGAAACATAGTGTCTCTTACTATTAGAATTGCTACTCCACCATTTGATAGAGTGAATGGTGGCTGGATGGATGTGAATCCAGGAGTATGTTCGTCATATGTCTTTGGATGTAAGCCTGGGGATAAGGTGACGATATCAGGCCCTTACGGAGAATTCTTTATCAAGGAAACTGAAGCAGAAATGCTTTACATAGGAGGTGGTGCAGGAATGGCCCCGATGAGATCTCATCTATATCATCTTTTCCATACTTTAAAGACGGGTAGAAAAGTGACTTTTTTCTATGGAGGAAGAACAAAACAGGAACTATTCTACATTGAAGAGTTTAGAGAGATTGAAAAACAGTTTCCTAATTTCAGATTTGTAGTGGCATTGGACAACCCATTACCGGAGGATAATTGGGAATTGAAAAAGGATATTGACGACCCCAAAGGAGACGGTTTCAAAGGATATGTGCATCAAGTAGTCATTGATGAGTTTCTAAGCAAACATTTAGAACCAGAAGAGTTGGAATTGTATTTTTGTGGACCTCCTATTATGAATCAATGTGTACTTCAAATGGCAGATGACTGGGGAATACCAGAAGAGAATGTCGCATTTGACGATTTTGGGGGATAACTAAGAAATATTTTTAAAGAAATTTGTAAAAGAGCTTTGGTGTAAATCAGGGCTCTTTTTTTTATAGACTTTTATTAGTAGCCACTATTATTTATTTCTATTTGGCCTATAGATGTTGAGTTGAAGGTTTTACCTAAAGTGCCATATGACAATTGTTTATCTAGATTTAAAAGGTTTTTGTCGAGGTTTAAAAACATTTTGCACAAAATGAATTAAATTGATATCAAAATGATATTATTTTAATATAAAAAGAAAATTATGAAAGAAGTAAGAGTGTCGGCTAGACCTGGGTATTTGATACTATTAGGGATTGTTTTAGTTATTGTCTCGGTAATTTGTACACTACCTATGATTATAAGTACAATTCCATGGATAGTATTTCCAATAGCGCTTATCTTGATAATTTCTTTATTTGGCTTTATGATTATTTACCCTAATCAATCAAGAGTATTAACTTTTTTTGGACGATATGTGGGAACTGTTAGAGGTAATGGATTTTTTTGGGTAAATCCACTTTATCGCAAAAAGAAAATATCACTTAGAGCACGAAATTTTGATAGTGAAAGAATTAAAGTGAATGATAAAAGAGGCAACCCAATTATGATCAGTGTTATCATGGTTTGGAAAGTAGATGAGACGTATAAAGCAGCATTTGAGGTTGATGATTATGAAAGTTTTGTTAGAATACAATCTGATGCTGCCGTAAGAAAATTAGCAGGTATGTACTCTTATGATAATTTTGATGATGATCAAGAAGAGCTTACGCTCCGATCGGCATTCGAGGAAGTGAACACTGCATTAGAAAAGGAATTAGACAATAGACTTCTCATAGCAGGTATAGAAGTTATAGAGGCGAGAATTGGTTATTTGGCCTATTCTCAAGAGATTGCAAGTGCTATGCTCAAAAGGCAGCAAGCAGAAGCCGTAGTTGCTGCTAGATTAAAAATAGTCGAAGGTGCAGTTGGAATGGTAGAAAGTGCTTTGGACAGCCTATCAGCTAAGAAAATTATAGAATTAGATGAAGATAAAAGGGCGACTATGGTAAATAACTTAATGGTAGTTTTATGTTCTGATCGAGAAGCTTCTCCTGTAGTAAATGCGGGGACATTAATGCAGTAATGGGCAAGAAGAAATTTGTATTGCGTATAGACGAAGATGTCATGAAAGCTGTGGAAAAATGGGCAGCTGACGAGTTTAGATCAGTAAATGGTCAGCTTGAATGGATTGTCACACGATTTCTTCAACAGAATAAACGCATTTCCAAAGAGGATAAAAACGTTAAGAAAGAAGAATAAAAATGGGCTGGAATATAGACATTCCAGCCTTTTATCCATTTTTATTGAAGAGTGACCTCGGTTTCTTTTGTTTTACCATTACGGATATAAGTGATTAGTAACTTAGTATCTTTTCCTGCTGCCTTGATCATTTGTGCTAAATCATCAAAGGATTCAATCTTGTTTCCATCAATTTTAACGATTTTATCGTTTACTTTAAATTTCGCTTTTTCAGCAGGACTATTTTCCACAACTTCTGCTATCAGAACTCCATTTTCTACCTCATCTATAAAAACTCCTAAACTTGGTCGATCCTCTTCCACGTTTCTGTCACTGTAATTAGGCATACCAAATTCTAGAGGTGATTTCTTGTCATCCAGTCCCCCAAAACCATTTAGTAGTGAATCGATGTTAAATGGCATTTGTCCATCACCAAAATCGAACATTTGACTAAAGCTTTTAAGGGATTCAGGATTGAAATTCCCGAATGGATTATTTTGATTAAAACTGTTCACTTTTAGAGTTACCTTTTTTTCAAAAGACTGCCCATCTCTTATGATGCTAAGTAATACTTCATCTCCATTTGATTTGTTTTCTAAATATGCTTTAATATCATCTATAGCATTTACTACATACCCGTCCACAGAAATGATAATATCACCTTCTTGCAATTCTGCGTCTTCAGCTCCTGAATTACGAGCTACATCAGTGATGACAGCCTGATCTGATTCAAATGACAAAACCACACCAAGAATTGGTTTACTATCATTAGCATTGTTTTTGAAGAAGTCTAAATTTCCAAAGTCAAAGGATTTATTACCAAATGGAGATATACTATTGGAATTTTCTAATTCTTTTTCAATCTCTTCATCTGTGAGATCACCATTGCTAGATCTGATTATTCTCTTAGAAATGATATTTCCATGTTCATCTTTTACTTTTTCTATGATGATGACTTCACGATCACTTTTGGTTTCGGATTGAGAATGTAAAGCAAGAGAGCATAAAAGCGCTAAAACCAGACATGATAGAACACTTTTCCCAAAGTTTTTCATTTCTTTTAAATTTTACCCAAATTTATTGCTCAATCTTATGCTTTGCATCCTTAGATGAGTTAAATCGAAGTTAACAGAGCCATTTATTCTTGTAGAGAATTGTAATATTTGTGTTTGTACATCTTTTATGAAGAAAAATGCTATTTATTTTATCATCCTTTTACTTTCAATTGCATTATTGGGATTGACCATAATTCAATTTATTTGGATAAAAGGGAGTATAGATCTGACTGCTCAAAACCTTGATGATAAAGTTTCTACTATACTTCATCGTACAAAGGTTCATATGGAAGAACTGGCAGATTATGAAGAAGGGGTAACTCAAGACATCAACCAAGTCAAAGGTCAAAATACTGGTATATTCAGAAGAGATATTGATCCGGTAAATGAGTATTTGCGGCCTAAATATGGTACGGGCAGGTTTATAACTTGGAGAAGCGATCCAAATGCTGCTTTCGATAAAATAAATCTATATGAATTAGATAAATTTTTAAAGAAAGAAGTCAAGGACGAGAATATCGACCTGGACTATGACTATGGGGTGTATTCTAATACTGATGAAAGCTATTTGATTCTTAATGGACGCTATGCCGTAGTTATGGGGGAAGTTAATGGAAGTGACCTTCAGGTAAATCGCAGTCTGAATAGATCTGAATACAAGATTGATCTTTTTTCTGAAACGGAAGACTCTTCACCTGGTCAGTTAAGGGTGTTTTTTCCTCAGCGGACCTCTTTTTTAATCAGATCTTCACTCGGGTCTTTAATCAGTTCTCTTGTTTTCACTGGTTTGATTTTATTTTGCTTTATATATACGATCACAGTAATTATGACTCAGAGGAAAGTGTCGCTCATGAAAACTGATTTTATTAACAATATGACACATGAGTTCAAAACTCCAATTGCAACAATATCCTTGGCTACAGATTCTATTTTGAGCCCCAAGGTTTTGAGTGATGATGGAAAGGTGAAAAGATTTATAAGCATCATTAAGCAAGAAAATAAAAGGATGCTCGGGCAAGTAGAAAAAGTTCTTCAAATAGGGCAATTAGAGAAGAAGGACTTCCAACTAAAAATTGCAGAAGTGGAGGTAAATTCTTTAGTGAGTGATGCAGTTGACCATACTTCACTGAATATTAATAAACTTGGTGGCGATATTTCTCTTAATTTGGACAGTAATGTTACTATTTTGCAAGTTGATGAGAATCATGTGTCTAATGTTGTTCATAATTTACTGGACAATGCCACTAAATACTCATCAGAAAAACCCAAAATCCATGTGAAAACAAAAAAGCACCCATCTGCTGTTGAGATAAGTATCTCTGATAATGGTATTGGGATGTCTAAGGAAGAATTGAGAAGAATTTTTGATAAATTTTATCGTGTAAGTACAGGTAATTTACATGATGTTAAAGGATTTGGTCTTGGGCTGAGCTATGTGAGAGCAATAGTAGATGCACACAAAGGAAAAATCGATGTAAAAAGTGAACTGGGCAAAGGCAGTACTTTTTCCGTATTTTTCCCGGTAAAAATGTGACTTTTCCTTAATTACCCTATCTAAACAAAAAAAGGACTATGTTGAGTAAAATACTTTTGGTGGAAGATGATCAGAATTTTGGAGATGTTCTGAGATCTTATTTAGAGATGAATGACTTTGATATAACATTAGCAACTGATGGAGAGGCTGGCCTAGAGGCTTATAAGAAGGACGATTATGACTTATGCATCTTTGACGTAATGATGCCTAAAAAAGATGGTTTTACTCTTGGAAAGGAAATCAGAGAAATCGATCCAGCAGTTCCGATTATTTTCCTTACAGCTAAAGCATTAAAAGAGGACGTGATTGAGGGGTTTAAAATAGGAGCAGATGATTACATCACCAAACCTTTTAATTCGGAAGAGCTATTGTACAGAGTTCAAGCTGTTTTGAAAAGAAGCCAGAAAGCTATTAATCCTAGAGAGGAAATGAAAGAATTTGATTTCGGCAAATTTCATTTTAACTATCCGCTGAGAATATTGACTTATACAAATGAAGGTGAGAAGGATAAAACAAAGCTTTCACCAAAGGAAGCTCACCTTTTAAGACTGTTTTGCATATACAAAAATGAGGTTTTACCAAGATCAAAGGCTCTTACTGAAATATGGGAAGATGACAATTACTTCACCGCTAGGAGCATGGATGTATTCGTGACTAAGCTTCGGAAGTATATCCAGAGAGATACAGACTTGGAAATAGTAAATATCCATGGAAATGGTTTTAGGCTTTTAGATAAGACGGAAGTAGAAGATTAACAGGTTATTCCTTGAATTATTTTGTCTATTCTTCGTTGATGCCTTCCACCCTCAAACTCGGTATCCAAGAAAGATTTAACAATTTGTAGTGCATCATCAATTGTAATAAACCGAGCAGGTAAGGCGACTATATTTGCATTATTGTGCTTTCTAATCAAAACCGCAATTTCTTTATTCCAACAAAGACCGCATCTTACATTAGAATACTTATTTGCAGTCATTGCGACTCCATTTCCGGTGCCACATATTAAAATTCCGTGAGGAATCTCACCATCATGGATTTTTTGGGCTAAGGGATGTACGTGATCAGGATAATCTACAGATTCTGAGGAGGAAGCACCCATATCGTCTACTTCAAAACCCATATCAAAGAGTAGCTCAATAATTACTTGTTTGTATTCAAACCCAGCATGATCAGCACCTATTGCGATTCTTTTCATTTAGAAAATTTAAAAAAAGCCTTTAGAATCACAAAGATACCTAAAGGCTTTTTCCTATTTGATACTGTAATTTAATTCGGAACTCTACTTTGACTGTATTGGCCTACTAATTCGTTCATTTCTTGCATGAAACCTTGATCTCCTGAAGATTGAGCAAAAGAAAGAACTTGGTTAGCTGCTTGAACTCTACTTGAATAATCTTGCTGAAAACTTGACCTTACAGTTGCTGGATCCATATTATCATAAAACACCATGTATTGAGATGTTTCTTGCCCCAATATTCTTGTATGTTTTTTTGCATTCTCTATATCCCCTGCTTGCAGTAGTACATTAATCATACTTGCAGAACTTGCATCGTATCTAAAATTCATATTTGGGAAAGCTTCAAAATACTTATTTGCAAGTTCAATAGCTTTTGTTGTTTTCCCTTCTCTAAGTAGTTGTTCACAAGTACGTAGAAATATGAATCTATGAGACTGCACTGCTGGAGCATAAGAATTATCAACAAAAAGTTCCTTTTTATCAAAATTCCCCCACTTAAACTTATTCATGATATTATCATATGCCTTATCAGCATTTACTCTTCCGCTACCGTAAATTTGTAAGGACCTATTGCTTGGTGTTTTTATAGGTACTATTCTTAGTGCTAATCCTTCATACTGCATATAATCATTCAGACCAAGTAGCTTGCTATTTTGACAAGTAGTTGCAAAATAGATCGGTCGTTCCCAAATATTAGATGCAATTATATCCATCACTGCTAAATCATTCTTAGTCAACCATGAACCCATACTACTGATATCTAAATTAATGGCTGGTACGATATTTACAGTAGAGTCATTAGGTATTCCAAGCCTATCTAAAGCGCCATAATTAGTTGGAATGATCATTTTATGTGTGGGCACATAGGAGTCAAATTGCATATTCTGACTGTTTCCTAATTGATTGTTTGCCCCAACGAACCTCAGCACTGTATTAAGATCCATTGTTTTATCTCCATTAGGAGTATAAAATGGAACTTGATTTCTTTTATTTCCTCGATATGCTTCGGCAGGTATGGTTAGTTTTATAGGATCACTGTCATTGACTTTGCTTCTAAGTTTATTGATATACCAATCAACAGCGATCAAAGATAGATTAACTACTCGGACATCACGCCGTATTCCTTCCACCTCCTGAGCATACCACAATGGGTAAGTATCATTATCTCCATATGTGAAGATTATAGAATTTTCATCAACACTATTAAGGAAGTTATTGGCATAGTCTCTTGATCCGCTATGATCTGCTCTACTATGATCATCAAAATTCTGAAATGCCATAATCATTGGCGCTAATAGCACTAAAGCCGAAGCGATGGCACCAGCAGGCACTGCCCCTAACTTGATTCTACTTCTTAACATGGAGAATAGAGCTAAAGCTGCTAAACCAATCCATATTGCAAATGTGAAGAAACTACCGACTAACACGTAGTCTCTTTCTCTTGGCTCATTTGGAGGTTGATTAGTGTATATGATTATACCGATACCTGTGATTAAGAATAGTGCGGCTAAAGCCAAAAAGCTTTTATTATTTTCTCTGAAATGGAAGAATAATCCGATAAGTCCAAGTATGAGAGGTATGAAATAATAATGGTTATTAGCTTGATGTCTTTTCATAGCATCCGGAAGATTGTCCATATCATAGAGCCGAGCTTCATCTATGAACTTAATTCCTGACTCCCATTGACCATTTGCTTCATTCCATGGTTGATAGCCTTGGGCTCCATTTTGTCTACCCGTAAAATTCCACATGAAATATCGAAAATACATCCAGTTCACTTGATATCTCAAGAAGTAGGACACATTGAAAAAGAAAGATGGCTTTCCTTCACCCGCTCCCCATTGCTTGTAAAGTGAAGGTCTACCCATTGACCCATCAGATACACGTGGAAAAAGGACTTTATCTTTAGCCGCATATTTCGGAGTTATTTTTTCATCTACATCTTGATAACTGCTTGAATTAGTATCGGTGTTGAATGGAGGAAAATCGACAAGGCCTTTTCTTTTAGCTCTATCATATGAAATAGGTGATGCACCATAATAATGGCCATAAACCAATGCTCTTTCTCCATATTGTTCACGATTAATATAAGGTAGTAGCCTGGTCACATCTGAAGGAACATTCATATTCACAGGAGTATCAGCATTAGCTCTGATTACAACCATTCCTATAGTTGAATATCCAATCACTATCATAAGTGTTGCCATGGAAGCTAACTGTATAATTGGCCTATTATTCTTTTTTGCATATCTAAACAAGTAGAAGAATACTCCTGTCAAAATAGCTATTACCCCAATGATTCCTGAATTTATTGGAAGTCCTAGACTGTTCACAAATGGTAATTCAAACATATACCATAAAGTAGGAATCCCTACAATTACTAACTTTTGTATGAAAGGAATGGTTAATGCGCTGACGCCCATACTTACCAAACCACCAAAAATGGAGTGCTTTTTAAATTTTTTGAAATAGATAAAAAGTGCCAAAGCTGGAAATGTCAACAAACTTAGAAGGTGAACTCCTATTGACAAACCAGCACTATATGCTGCAAAAACTAACCATCTATCGCTTTTTGCTGTGTCAGGCAAATAGTACCATTTAACTACAGCATACAAGGTCAATGCAGTAAAAAATGTAGACATAGCATATACTTCTCCTTCTACTGCAGAAAACCAAATGGAACTACAAAAAGCAGTGGTAAGTCCACCTCCAACACCAGCCCCAGCTAATGCAAGGAGTTCTCCTTTAGATAACTCCTGAGATTTTGATATTATCTCTTTACCTATCATCATAGTGATCATGCATACCATCGCAGAGAGCGCAGCAGAACAAAGACCTGAAAGAAGATTAACTGCAAATGCTATGTCAGCCGGATCACTTGATACCCAATCTGCAAATCCAGCAAAAAGTCTTGCGACTAAAAGAAATAAAGGTGCACCTGGGGGATGCACAACTTGTAGTTTGTAAGCACCTAAAATAAATTCTCCACAATCCCAAAGACTACCAGTACGCTCCGCTGAAAGGAAGAATACTATGAATGAAATCAAGAAAACAGCCATTGCAGCTATTTTTTCTGTGCTTTTATAATTTTTTATCATTTGTCTTTCTATTTACCTAAAATAGTGGGCTGAATTCAGAATATTCATTATGTTCAACGCTTTCATTTGTTAAGTCGTTGATATTTCCGCAAATACACATTAAAAAATCTCAAATCTAAAGATTTATTCTGGGTAGATTCTGCTAATATCGATTTATCTTCGGCGCTCAATTAAAAAATGATCCAATTTGAATAATTGCCCTGTATGTGGTCACAATGATTTTGAATTTGTTTATGAATTGAACGATTACAGGATTTCTCAGGAGACCTTTTCTCTTAGCAAATGCCTTAATTGTACATTGATATCTACACTCGCTCCACCTAAAAGTTCAGATATATCTAAATACTATTTATCAGATGATTATCTAGAGCACTCTAATAGGAAAACTGATTTGTTTTCTATAGCATACATTAAGGCACGTGAAATAATGTTTGGCTATAAGTATAGAATTATTAAAAAATTCATAACGAATGGAGAAATTTTAGACATAGGAGCAGGAAGTGGCCACTACTTAAATTTCATGTCTAAAAAAGGATTTAAGTGTACTGGAATAGAAATGAGTGGGAGAGCCCGAGCCTTTGCAAAAGATACATTTGACATTGATATTTATCCAGATGATCATTTTTACAATTCTACATTCGTACAAAAATATGATTTAATATCTCTTTGGCATGTATTGGAACACCTTTACGATTTAGAAAAGGTTATCAAGAGGATTGATGATCTTCTGAAACCTAAAGGACATCTCATTATAGCAGTACCAAATTATAATGGTTTCGAACAGGTAGTTTATAAGAAATATTGGAGTGGATGGGACGTCCCTAGGCATTTATGGCATTTTTCTCCTAAAAGTATGAAACAGCTATTAGCAAAAAATAATTTTGTGGTAACCGAAATGAAAATGATGCCTTTTGACCCTTTTTTCAATACCCTTCTATCTAATAAGTATCGAAATGGTCACCCCATAATTAATGTTTTCAGGATGATATTGGTAGGAGGTATGGCCTTTTTTCAAGGTTTTTTCAATGTGGAGAAGGCGAGTTCTATAATTTACATTATTAAAAGAAAAGAAATAAATTGAATATAGTTCTTTCATCTAATTCAATAAGGAGAAGTATTTAAGATGAAAATGTTGAATTTGAATTCAAGAGTAATGTACCTTTACTTTGCATTAATAAAAAACTAAAGTGACTAAGTTTATATCTATTGCTATCCTTCTTTTTTTGATGTACAGACTTATCATGAATGGAGGTAAATTCTTGAAAACAAATAATGATCCTCGGCAAAACCAATCTCAATCAGGTGAATTTGTGGATTATGAAGAAGTAGACAGCAAAACGAACAAAAGGTCTTAAAACATCATTTTTTTCATTCGAATACATAATAATTGGAGCAGAAATCCATAGAAGAACTGGGTGAGTTTGGCCTCATTGATCATTTAACAAATGACTTTGTATCAAAGCACCCCCAGACGATAAAAGGTATTGGAGACGATGCAGCAGTCATCAAAAGAGGAGATAAGGCCGTTTTGATAAGTACTGACATGTTAGTAGAAGGTATACATTTTGATATGATGTATAGCCCATTAATGCATTTGGGATATAAATCGGTGGTCGTTAGTTTATCAGACATTTTTGCGATGAATGCGGTTCCTACTCATATCACAATGTCCATTGCACTATCGAGCAAATATGATACAGCTGCACTAACGGAACTTTACCAAGGAGTAAAGAAAGCATGTGATTTTTACAATGTTGACCTTATTGGTGGTGATACTACATCATCTCTTAAAGGAATGATAATCAGTGTCACAGCCTATGGATCAGCAGATGAAAAGGACGTCGTATATAGGAGTGGGGCCCGTAATGGAGATGTGCTATGTGTGACTGGAGATTTGGGAGCAGCATATCTAGGATTACAAATACTAGAAAGAGAAAAAAGACTATACCTTGATAACCCGGGAGTGCAACCTGAATTATCAAAGCATCAGTATGCCATCGAAAGACAACTGAAACCTGAAGCGCGAAGAGATACCATCGAATATTTTAAAAAGAATGGATTTAAACCAACTTCGATGATTGACATTTCAGATGGCCTTTCATCGGACCTGATGCACCTTTGTAAACAGTCCAGTTTAGGAGCTCATATAGAAGAAGGTAAAGTACCAATGCACGACGATACTCAGACCATGGCTATAGATTTTAGACTAGATCCAATAACATGTGCGCTGAGTGGAGGTGAAGACTACGAACTGCTATTTACTATTGACCCCAAAGATTTAGATAAGATCAGATATATGCCTGACATGGCAATAATAGGTGAAATGAATGACCCAAAAGATGGTGTAAAATTACATACTACAGGAGGGAACATTTATCCATTGAAGGCTCAAGGGTGGAATCATTTTGAGGAATAAAATGCATTGGTCAGTATAACATTTCTTGATCTAGATTTAATTCTTCGACCACCATACCTTTCAAAACTTTCAGCTCTTTGGGGTAATTTGGATTACTTCCATCATTAACTTTTAGTTCAGATATTACCTTATATTCAAAATTGGCCTCTCCAATATTATTCCAATCTTCTTGAAGTTGTTTGTTGCGATGGTTACCGAATCTAAGTTCTGTTTTGTGGCGATTCCATTTAGATTCCATGTTGGTACTACTATCGACAAGAATTTTGTTGTTGAGTCTGTTTTTTATTTGAAATACTCCCATTGGAGGTTTCATTTGCTTATATGTTTCTTTGAGTTCTTTTTTTGTATTCATGGAGATACGTTTTTTGAAAATCTAGGATAATATTCTAGATCTGATATATTTTATTTTTTTGCCATCTGCTAAATGCTTTTTCTCATAATATGTTTTGATCTCTAAATCAGAAGTATATAATTCTTTTTTATAGATATCATTACTCTGGTATATGAGTTCAAGTTCAGGGGCATTTTCTATTACTTCCAATGTGTATTCATAAAGCTGATCATCATCTGTTTTGAGATGAATAATACCATCTGTTTTTAGAAAACATTTATACCTCTCTATGAATTGTGGAGAAGTCAGTCTACGGTTAGACTTTTTATCTTTTAAGAAAGGGTCTGGAAAGGTGATCCAAATTTCATCAACTTCATTTGACGAAAAAAAATGAATTATATGTTCAATCCTGATTCGTAGAAAAGCTGCATTTGGTAAATGCTCAAGTGCATATTTTGCTCCTTTCCATATTCTTGCACCTTTTACATCTACCCCTATAAAGTTTAGCTTGGGATATTTCTCCGATAGGGCACATGTATATTCCCCTCTTCCACAGGCCAATTCTAAGATCAGTGGATGATTATTCTCAAAATGTTGATTCTTCCAGACTCCTTTCAAGATAGAATTTGATACTCCATTATATAGCCATCCATCTTCACGTGGTTTTTCAGAGTATTCATATACATTTGAAAATGAAAGAAGATCAGCGAATTTTTCTAATTTATTCCTTCTGCTCATTTGGTAAGAATAGCTTTTTTGTTGATACAAAAGAAAGCCCTTTAACTAGAAATTCAGAATAATTTTATTTTTATATGTTATCAGAAAAAGATTTACAAGCATTGTGTCTATCTGCAATGCCCACAGTAAGAAAAGCAAGTCATTTTATTTTTAAACAAATAGGGAAAGTAAGTGATGATGCTATAGAAGCTAAAGAAAAAAACAGCCTTGTTTCATTTGTAGATAAAACTGCAGAAGAAATGATTGTGGAAGGGTTACAAAAGATATTACCAGAAGCTAAGTTTTTAACGGAAGAAGGTACCGTAGAACAGAATGAAGGAGATGTCAGATGGATCATAGACCCACTCGATGGGACAACAAATTTTTTGCATAATGTTCCGCATTTTTCAGTGAGCGTTGCTCTTGAGATTAATGGAGAACTTGTAATGGGAATAGTAGAAGAGGTGAATAGAAAAGAGACTCACTATGCTTGGAAAAATGGTGGAGCTTTTATGAATGGCAGGCCTATTCAAGTAACAAAAACTGAAAAAACTGAGGACGCTGTATTAGTCACTGGATTTCCATATTCCATAGAAGATACTGGACCTATTTTGACCATTTTGGATCATTGGATAAAGAATAGTAGAGGAATAAGGCGATTGGGATCAGCGGCTCTTGATTTGGCATATGTCGCCAAAGGTATTTTTGATTTTTATTATGAAACGACCCTCAATGCTTGGGACGTAGCAGCAGGTGCAATCATTGTGAAAGAAGCTGGAGGCATGGTCAGTGAATATGATGGTAATGATACCTTTTTAGATAGCGGAAGAATTTTGGCCACGAATGGAAGACTACATCAACAAGTTTTGGATGTAATACAAAGGGCATATGGGGACAACATGATTATTGTTTGACAAATTTTGATTCAATATCACTTGTCATTAATAAACAGTTTTTCTTTTGACCAAACCAATTATATCTATTTCGCGCAATCCAGTCATAGATATAATTTCTTATAAATAAAGGCACAAATTTAAATGGAAGAAAAAGTGACCAGAAACCTCCATTAATTTCCACAATTCTAAATATGACTTCGCTTTTAGTATAATACCTTCCTTTTGAGATCATAACCACAGTTGAATAACTATCGTCCTTTTTAAATGGATCATTTTCTATCTTTTGAAAACAACAGAATCTGACTACATCTTTCTTATCATGATGTATCACCCATTGCACAAACCTACTACATAAGATACAATCTCCATCATACAGAATAATGGCATTTTGTTCCGATAACTTATTTAGTCCTTTAGTGGAAATCATATTTTGAGTTACTGCTAAGTAAAAAGTAATTCATTCAATTCTTTAATATTTTTAACACCCATAATGTTTATAGAACTTTTGATTTGATTTTTTTTCATATTGTTTTTCGGAATGAAAATATGGGTAAAGCCTAACTTAGCAGCTTCTTGAATTCTTTGTTCTAGCCTACTCACTGTCCTAATTTCTCCACTAAGGCCTACTTCACCTACAAAACAGAATTTCTTGTCAATTGGGATATCCAATAATGAAGAAATCAAAGAAGCCATGATCGATAGATCAATTGCAGGATCAGAGATTTTAATGCCTCCAGCAATATTGAGAAATACATCTTTCTGACCAAAATATAATTGCGCTTTTTTCTCAATTACTGCTAAGACCATGTTTAACCTTCTCAAATCATATCCAGTAGAAGATCGCTGTGGCGTTCCAAAAATAGCATCGCTCACTAAGGCCTGAGTTTCAGCTAGCATGGGTCTCAGGCCTTCAATTGTAGCAGCAATAGCTGATCCGCTATATTCATCCTCAGATTGTGATATTAAAAATTCAGATGGGTTTGTGACGGCTCTCAGACCATCAGCCTTCATCTCATATATGGCCAGTTCATCAGTAGATCCGTATCTGTTTTTAGTAGTACGAATCATCCTGTATAGGTGATGTCTGTCGCCTTCAAATTGAAGAACTACATCAACAATATGCTCAAGAAGTTTGGGGCCTGCAATTGACCCTTCTTTAGTAATGTGACCAATAATAAATATTGGGATATTAGAATCTTTAGCTAACTTTTGAAGTTCATTGGTTGATTCTCTAATTTGAGATATACTTCCCTGTACACTCTCTACAGACGGTGAACTAAGAGTTTGAATGGAGTCAATAATTAAAAGATCAGGTTCGATTTTCTTAGCTGAACTTATTATTTTCTCTGTACTAGTCTCTGTAGAAATATACAACTGATCACTATCTGAGCTGATACGCTGAGAGCGCATTTTTATTTGTTCCTTACTTTCTTCTCCTGAAATATATAAAACCTTTTTATTTAAAAGGTTAGCAATTTGTAATAGCAAAGTTGACTTGCCTATGCCGGGTTGTCCACCGAGAAGAATTAATGATCCCGGCACAAGGCCACCACCAAGGACCCTGTCCAATTCAGAATTTTGGGTGAGGACACGAGGTATGTGACCTATTTCTATGTCTTTGATCAATTCTGGACTAGAATTCTTTTTTGGTTTATCGAGCCATGGTTTTTGCAAAGAAGAATTCGTGGACTTTTGAAGAATTTCTTCAGTGTATGTGTTCCATTCACTGCAACTTGAGCATTGCCCTTGCCACTTTGGGGATTTATGCCCACAAGTGGAACAAATAAATTCAGTTTTAATTTTTGCCATTAAAAGTGTTAAAACCAGAGATTAGACATATATTATGACATCAAGTTATTTAGTTTGTATCTTTATCATGATAATCCAAAAGAAAGACAAATTTATCACTTGACCCCTTTTAAGAAATATTAAGATTGTTTTCAATTGGTTTTTTGGGGTTATGCAGGGCAAAACGTTGATTATATCCGTTGCGCCCTGCTCTTTTTTTATCCTTTCTTTTGTCTTTTATTATTATTGATTTGTAGCAGCACAATTTACGCACCTTTCACTTTCAGGCATAAGCAACAACCGTTGAGGGTTTATATTTTTTTTACATCTTTGACATATTCCAAAGCTATCTTCATCCACTTTCACTAATGCAACGTGCATTTTGCCAAGTTTTCGTTTTCTGTTTCTTAGACTAGCTTCAGCTACACTTTTATTGTTTATAGCGTCCATCCTAGTGATTCTGCCTAAAGAATTTTCAGGACTTATTGGTTTTGTAAGCTCTTCCAGCGCTATAATTTCATTTTGTAAAGAGGTTATCATTTTTTTGATTTTACTCTTTAATTCCGCCTTAGTACTGGAATCCATGCTATTTATTTTATAAATTAAAGGTACTATATCTTAAATATTCTTAATACGAAGGCCTTTTTGGTACATTATTTTAAGAGTGAATGATAAAGTTGTAGGGTTTGCTGGGGTAAGCAAATGATGATATTGTAAAACTAATTCTGGGAAAATGAGTCAGTCGCTATGGACATATTATGATCCATCATTCGGACCACAAACAGTGGGAGTTTATCATGGAGATGATTCTGGAAACCTTGTTGTCTACTGCAACAATAAAGTAATAATCGTCGATTTTAAAGTTAAGAATTCAAAATCTTACTCTTTTTATATTAATAAATGCCTTATTAAGCTTAATCTGAAAAAGCAAAATGAGGAAAAATCTTTTGATCATGATTTTCACAGGTCTATGAAATCTGATGAAATTCGGACCCTTAAAAAATCTTCACCTCTGAAGGTTTTCATTTCATGCACTTTATTTCTTCTTAGCATAGTGTCTTTGATTAATATGCTCATATTTACGCTGTTTTTGTAGTGTCGGAGAGACATTCTAAATCCAGTTTTTAATACTCATGAATATTGAATTACATATTGAAGCATTAATATTTGCTTCTGATAAGCCTGTTACTATTAAGGAAATAAAGACCTGTTTGCAGAGTATCGTAGAAGATGATATATCTAAAAAGATAATTGAAAAGTGTATCGTTTCAATCACTGAAAAATATAGTAGCGATGATTTTGCTATCCAGATAAAGGCACTTGCCAATGGTTATATTTTCATGACTAAGTCATTATATCATGAAACTCTCGCTGAACATCTTAAACTATCTGCGAAGAAAAAATTGTCAACTTCGGCTATGGAGACGCTGTCTATCATTGCATATAAGCAACCTGTGACAAAATCTGAAATGGAAAGCATTAGAGGAGTAAATTGTGATTATACCGTTCAGAAGCTTTTAGAAAAAGATTTAGTCGAAATAACAGGCAGGAAAGAAGGACCCGGGAAACCATTAATTTATGGCACCTCTGCTAAGTTTATGAACTATTTCGGTCTAAAAAGCATTGAAGATTTACCAAAGATTAGGGAATTTGAGGAAACTGAAAACACAATTGGAGAAATTAAAGACATAGAAGAGTCAAATGGAAAAAGTGCTAGTCAATAAAGTAGCAAACAGTAATTTAGTTACGATTAATTTGGAAAAATTCTTTCCATCAATTCCTTTAGCCTCCTTCGATATTAAGGACTTCCTGTTTCATGGTTTAATTTTAAAAGAGAAGGACTTTAGATTGACCCTTAAAGAATTTGATTGGGCGAAATTGAAAAGTGCTCATTTATGCGTGTATTGTAGTACTGATGCTATTATTCCAACATGGGCATATATGCTAGTTGCATCTCATGCTGAAGGAGTATGCGAATCAGTCTTTCAAGGAAATGAACAGGAATTTCTGAATCACTATTACAATCAATTTATTAATTCCATGGATGCTTCAATATATCAAGATGAAAGGATAGTGATAAAAGGATGTAGTGACAAACCTGTGCCTGCAGGAGCCTATTTGGCTTTGACGTCATTCCTAAAACCTGTTGCCAGAAGTATAATGTATGGTGAGCCTTGCTCTACTGTCCCAATTTATAAAAAACCAAGACAAAAGAAATAGAGTAACGATTATCTCATTTTTGGACGTCTTCGTTTTCCACCTCCACCTTGCTGCATCATTTTCATTCCTTGCTTTCCCATGCTACGTGCTACATTTGCAGCTCCTCTATTCTTGAGTGCTTTTCCAAATTCATCCATCTGGGATTTAATCTGAGCTTCAGTGATATTTAGTTTTGAAGCTTCACGGAAGTAGTTTTTTGCCGAAGGCCATTTATTCTGGCCTGCATTAATATTTGCTAATTGTAAAAGAACCATTCCTTTTTCGTTATCAGATGGAAGATCAATTTTTAATGCTTCATCAAAAAGACCTTGGGCTTCTTTGAGGTTTTTTCTATACATAGCAATAGAACCTTTCATGATATAGAAAAATGCCCTTTGAGTTTTCCACAAATATTTTGGGCTTAATGTCAAGTTGAGCCTTTTTTCTGCACCATCAAAATCTTCTGCCTGAATTAATTTGGCAGCTCCATTCACGGAACCAAAAAGCACAAAAATGACAAGCATGATAATACCTATCAAAAGGAAAGGAAAAGCATACCAAAAACTCACAGTAAATGCTAATACTATTCCTCCAAGTAAGCAAGCCCCCATGAGTGCAATGAGAAGATAGATGTTGATACTAAACACGTTTTCTTATTTTAATATTGAGCAATTAAGTCAGACCTTCACAAAAGTACATTCTTGCTATGCGTGGAGCAAATCAGAATCACTTATAAGCATGTAATTTTTATGTACATCTATTAATTTGGCTTTTTGAAAAATAGATTTGAATTTATTCTTAAAAAAACGTCTGGATGAATTTGCACTTCTTTTGTTAAAGGCTGGAGTATTATAGATGACTGTACCTCTTTCAGCCAGTATTGATTTTAATGAATTACAAAAATCATTGGTTAAAAAACCATTTGGAATCCAATCATCAATAAAAATATCCATGCAGATGAGATCATATTTTTCAGATGTGACTTGTGGAAATGTTTGCCCGTCACTTTGAACAATTTGAATATCTACATCAAGGTGTTTTAGTATATGTTTTTCGGCTAGAAAAATGACCTCTTCATCTAATTCTACGGCTGTATAATTCAACCCATTTTTGTACTTATCTAATAATTGAATGACACTACCTAGACCAAGCCCTAAAAGAAGTACATTCTTTCCTGATAATTTATTAAAATCTAATAGATCAAATATCAATTTGAAATTATCGTATTTATGTTCATAAGAATACACTGCCTTTTCAGTACATAATTGAATATTCCCTCGTACTAGCATCACCTCAAGGGTTTCATTGATTTCAGAAGATGATGCATCTAAGCTTATAGGAAAAATGTAGCTCCACCATCTCCACCAGAAAGGAAAATGACCTATAGTTTTTCCCACTTTCTATATTTTGACGATCGAGTGAAGTTTTCATTTAGCATTTCGACTTCTGCTTTTGGGAGGTCAATATCTCTTCGTTTTTGGACTGCTTTGGCAGTATCTAAAGCTCGATTTAGCTGATAAGTTTTAAATCCATGTACACCTCCCCAACTGAAAGAAGGAATGAATTTTCTGGGGAATCCTGTTCCATAAATGTTACAACTTACCCCCACGACTGTGCCAGTGTTGAACATGGTATTTATTCCAGTTTTGCTGTGATCTCCCATTATTAGCCCTACGAATTGAAGGCCCGTATTTCTAAATGTATTTAAGGAGTAGTCCCATAATTTGACATCAGTATAGTTGTTTTTCATATTAGAATTGTTGGTATCCGCTCCCCAGTTACACCATTCTCCGATTACGGAATTACCCATATATCCATCATGAGCTTTATTAGAATTTCCTAAAATCACTGAATTCTTTACTTCTCCTCCAACCTTACACCAAGGGCCTATGCTAGTATTCATATAGATTCTTGCCCCCATTTTAAGAATAGTGTTATGTCCTATGCTTACAGGACCTCTAATAATTGTTCCTTCCATAATATGAGCATTAGGCCCGATGTATATAGGGCCCTCCTCAGTATTAAGAATGCAACATTCCATCTTGGTTCCTTCGCTGAGAAAGACATCTTCTTCACCAATAATGGTATTACTAAGAGATGGCTTAATCCAATTATTATTTCCAACTAGATTTTTAATGTCTTTTTTAATTTCTGATCCCGCATGGATGAATAAATCCTCTGGATGGCATAATAGATGACATTCGCCTTTGGCTTGATTTTTTACTTTCTCATCTCCATTTGTAGCTATCCATATTTCATTTTGATATATTGATTCTCCTTCGCCAAGGTTGAGAATTTCTCTTAAAATACTCTGGTTAGGTAGTAATGCACTATTCACTTTCAGCTGAGCTGATTCGGAATTTTCATATAATGCTTGCAGATAGGGCCGAGAAAGTATTGTAGTGGTTTGATTCAAATTTTGCCACTTTTCTCTAATGGTAAATATGCCCAGTCTAATATCAGCACAAGTTTTAGTAAGGGTTATGGGATTGAGTTGATCCCAAAGTTGGGTATCAACGAGTTGTATGCTTTTCATATAAATAGTTAAAGCAAAAATAGTCTTTTGGGTAAATAGCTTAGATTTTTCTGTGTTCTCTTCTGATGAATAAGTTTAACTTTCTACCTTTCCTTCTTCAAATGCTGATTATGACTATGCCAAAATTGGATAATGATTTATTAAGAGATTTCATTAAGAGAGGTCTTGATGAAGATGTAAAAGACGGAGACCATACATCTCTAGCATGTATCCCTAAAAAGCAAAAAAGCAAAGCAAAACTGTTGGTAAAAGATCAGGGCGTGATTTCTGGTATTTCTATTGCAAAAAGAATATTCAGACATCTCGATCCGAAGGCTAAAATTGAAGTCAAAATCAAAGATGGTGAAGATGTAAAATATGGCGATGTAGCTTTCTATCTAGAATGTAATAGTCAAGCCCTGCTCAAAGGTGAAAGGCTAGCTTTGAATACTATGCAAAGATTAAGCGGAATAACTACGTTAAGTAAACAGTTTCAAAAGGAAGTGGAAGGATACAATGTGCAAATTCTGGACACCAGGAAGACTACTCCATTATTGAGGTTTTTGGAAAAGTGGGCGGTGGCAATTGGTGGATGTACCAATTATCGCGATGGACTTTATGATTGGATTATGATCAAGGACAATCATATAGATGCTGCTGGATCTATAACAAAAGCAATAAAGAAGACCAATAAATACTTGAAAATTAACAAGTTAGACCTCGGAATAACTGTAGAAGTGAGAAATATAAAAGAGCTGAAAGAAGTGATGGACGTCGGAAAAGTGACTAGAATAATGCTGGATAATTTTAAGATAGGAGATATAAAAAAAGCATTGAATATAATAAATGGTCGATTTGAATCAGAAGTGAGTGGGGGAGTCAGGCTGAATGTGGTAAAATCCCTAGCAAAGACTGGTGTAAACTTCATCTCTGTAGGGGCTTTAACACATTCAGCGCACAGTCTCGATCTCAGTCTAAAGATCATAAAGTAAAAACCTTATGATCAATGGGGGTAAGTGAGAACGAGAAAGCTGAGTAATGCCCCAAAAAAGATTAGCGCCATATAAAAACGCACATCTTTAAATACATAATCGTCAAAATGCTGCATATATGAGTATTTTCATGTAGCCTTCCGGCAAGTCATAAAAAATTGGTTACATCTTTTGTGGATATGCTTTCATACCCTCGCAGAGATCCTTTACTCAGGATTGCTTCCAATCCTTTTTTAATGCAGGCTCTTAATTGTTGGTTACCTTCTCTATGTCCAAAAGGATGCCATCTATATTTTTTATCATATGAAAAGTACTACCTCACTTGTAAGGGTTATAGGGCATAAATTAAAGGTCCTTTTTTATGGATGCATAAGTCATTGATAATTAGAATAATACAATGATGATTTATAACCTATATGCACTAAGTGTAAAATTGCTTTATACTTAAAATACCCTAAAACTTTAGATTTATCTTAGATGAGATATCAGGAATTTTTTAATTCTCTTTACAATAAATGGCCCTCCATAGATGAATCCTGTATAGATCTGTACCAAATGGGCACCTTTTTCGAGCTTTCTCAGTGTTGATGCTCCATCATTTATACCTCCGACTCCAATAATTGTAATTTTCCTTTTCACTTTGGACATTATTGCATCCAAAATATCATTTGATTTACTTTCAACTGGTTTTCCACTTAATCCTCCATTACCAATTGCTGCTATTTCTGCTTTGTGCGTTTTTAATTTGGATCGATCTATAGTTGTATTTGTAGCAATGAGCCCATCTAACTTAGTTGTATTTAATATCTCTGCAATATCATCTAGTTGTTCTTCGGTGAGATCTGGAGCAATTTTAAGTAATATGGGTCTCTTCAATTCTTCTTGCTTTCTTTCATCCAATAAGGTATGGATGATTTTTAATAGCGGTTCTTTGTCCTGAAGACTCCGAAGTCCAGGGGTATTTGGAGAACTGACATTGATCACAAAATAGTCTACATATGGATTGAGTTTTTTGAAACATTTGAGATAGTCCAAATGTGCTTCATTTAAAGGTGTGATTTTATTTTTTCCAATATTCCCTCCTATAATGATTTCCTTATTTTTAATCTTTTTAAGACGGGCTACCATTTGATCAGCACCTTGGTTATTAAACCCCATCCTATTGATTAGAGCTTCATCTATCTTCAATCTGAAAAGTCTCGGCTTTGGGTTGCCTGATTGTGGAAGTGGTGTCACTGTGCCTACTTCTACAAACCCAAAACCTAGAATATCTAATTCTTTTATGAAATTGGCATCTTTATCAAATCCTGCAGCAATGCCAATTGGATTTTTAAACTTTAGTCCCAATTGAGAAACAAATAGGTTATTATTTTCAAAGGAAAAAAGAAACTTAACAAATAGATTGACAAAGGGAATTCTGCAAAAGATTTTAAAAGTATACATGGCCAAATAATGCGCACTTTCGGCAGGAATAAGGAAGAGAATAGATCGTAATATTTTATACATTATACCGCTGCATTTTGATTATGAAATGCTGTGGCAATGATAGGACTAAACAAGTAGAGAACAAAAAAGGAATCAAGTTGATCTGTTAGGCCAGTGACATCTCTTCCTTGATTTTATCAAGATCTCTAAGAAGTAATCTCTTTCTATTAAATGTTAACAGATTTTTCGATTTTAATTCATTTAAAACTGTCGTTACGGTTTGTCTTGATGTTGCTGTGAAGTTAGCGATCTCTTGATGTGTAAGAAATTTTCTTACAACCCATTCATACCCTACTCTTTCACCTTTTTTATCATTGAGATCGAGGAGAAATTCAATAATACGCGATCTTGAATCTTTAAACACAAGGGACTCTAATCTTTTCTCCATTTCAAGTGTCCTACTACCTATGATATTCATCATAAAAAGATAAAAACTGTTATGATCTCTTAGTAGATTTTTCATCTCAGATCTGCTCATTATACACACATTGGTTGCTTCCATAGCTTGTGCATAATCTGTTCTTTTTTCTTGACCAATCAGTGACAACTCACCAAAAACTTCACCCTTTCCTAATATTACTTTCGTGATTTCTTTATTTCCTTCTCCTATACTTCCTATTTTGACTCGACCTTCATTCACAAAGTAAATTTTATCGCTGTGTTCATTTGGAAGATAAATGTATTCACCTTTGCTAAAGTTCTTATTGACATGAGATGATGGTGAGGAATCCATTTTTTGTGGGCAAAATATACCCGTAACATCTATATTTTCTAAATACCAAATACTTTGAGTATCCATCGATTTTCCGTTAAAATATTTTGAAGTTAGCTATTCCTGATCTACTTTCAGTTTTAGCTTTTCGACCAAGTTGTTTAATTCAGGGTTTTTTTCAGACAAGTAATCATACTTTTCTTTCATACTATACATCTTCGACCCTTGAGTATCTAATAAGTCAGGAAACTGAGATCTGTAAATATCAATAATGATATTTAACTCATTATTGTTGAACTCATCGCGAAGTTTTTGATACAATTGTATTTCTTGAGATATTTCCTCCTTTGATACGCTGCTGGGCACAATAACGTGTATCGAATTCTCACTTATATTGATTAAGACTTTTTCAAGAGTGACTTTAGTAGATGGAGATTCTACGATACCTCTGTGTTCATCCCATACTTTCTTTACTTGATCAATATTCAATTCTATCTTTTCAGACTTTATTGACCTAATTTCTTTTTCGGTTTCCGCCATTAAATCATCGATAGATCCAAGCATAGGGTTTAACAATATATTTGGGGTTTTAGATTGATTTGATTCTACCTCATCGTTTTGATGATCTACATTTTCAGGTGATGCTTCCCTTGTGATCGATATATCCTTATCTATCTCAGTTAGTTGAGGTTCTTCTATTTTTGGAACTTCGATTGCCTCTTTGTGACTTGAATAATCAACTTTCGCAAGGTTTTCTGTAGGTGTTTCTGCCTCGTTTTCTTCTTTTATTGTCTCATTACCTTGGAAGGGCGCTTTTCCTTCAGAAGTTATTTCTGATGGTTGATTATTTGTAATTGGTTTATGAGTTATAGTTTTTTGAACTTGTCCTGAAGGATTTATGCCGCTGGAGTCAAGAGTTTTTTTTTCAATGGAAGCTCTTGTACCTCTGTATTAGCATAGCACATTTTGAGAAGATTTATTTCAATATGTAGCCTTTTATCTTTGGCTTTTGGATATTCAATATCCGTTTGGTTTGTCAGATTTAAAAAGGTGAGGAGATTAGCCAAAGAGATATTTTGGGATTGTAATGCATACTTCTCTTTAAGTGAGCTACTTATTTCTAAAATATGCTCTGAACTCTTATTTTTGAAATAGAGAATGTTTCTAAGATGCTTTGCTAAGCCATTAACAAAAAGGTCGCCTTCGAATCCCTTTTTTAGAATTTCATCAAATAACAAAATAAGACCAGTATGATCTTGAGTTAAAATGAGATCTAAGGATCTAAAAAAGTAATCATAATCAAGAATATTGAGATTCTTTACGACTTGATCATAGTTTATTTTGTTTTCGGATGCACTAGATATTCTGTCAAAAATAGAAAGGGCATCTCTCATTGCACCATCGGCTTTTTCTGCGATGAGAAAAAGAGCCTCTTCATCAGCTGTTATTCCTTCTTTAGAGGCTATGTCCTTCAGAAGACTAACCATTGCCTTGGGCTGAATCCTTTTGAAATCATAGATTTGACACCTTGATAATATTGTAGGTAAGATCTTATGTTTCTCAGTTGTTGCTAATATGAAGATAGCGTATGGAGGAGGCTCCTCTAATGTTTTTAAGAACGCATTGAAAGCAGCTTGTGAAAGCATATGTACCTCATCTATAATGAAGATTTTATATTTTCCTTGCTGAGGAGGTACTCTAACTTGATCAATTAGAGCTCTTATATTTTCTACAGAATTATTAGATGCACCATCTTGCTCAAAGATATTCATGGATATATCTAGATCATGATCGGCATATGACCCGTCTTTAAGAGATGCTATTGGGTCATCCATATTGATGACTTTAGCGAGAATCCGAGCACAAGTTGTTTTTCCTACACCTCGAGGACCACAAAACAAAAATGCATGTGCCAGTTTATCAGAAGTAAGTGCATTCTTCAGTGTGGCAGTGACATGCTCTTGTCCTAAGACATCTTCAAATTTTTGAGGTCGATATTTACGTGCTGATACTATAAAGCTCATCTAAAAATGTATTACAATAACAAACATAATATATTCATCATCAAATAGAACATTCATTTGCTTGGTCGGTTCTATCTTCGGAATATCAAATTTGTCATATGCGAATAGCCATAGCTCAACTCAACTATCATATCGGTAATTTCAATGGAAATGTAGGGAAGATGCTTGATGCAATTAAATGGGCAGAGGATCAAGGGGCAGATATTATTAGCTTTGGAGAATTAGCTATATCTGGCTATCCACCTAGGGATTTTTTAGAATTTGATGATTTCATATATGAATGTGAATCTGGACTAAAGAGATTGCAAAAGGCATCACAAAATGTAGCCATTGTGGTAGGATGCCCAAGTAGAAACCCAGTGATAGAGGGAAAAGACTTATATAACTCAGCCTATGTATTATATAAAGGGAAAGTATATTTTAAACAGAATAAGGGTTTGCTTCCTACTTACGATGTATTCGATGAATACCGATATTTTGAGCCTTCAAATCATTTCTCTTGTTTTGACTTTAAAGGAAAAAAGATAGCTCTAACTATATGTGAGGACATTTGGAATGTAGGGAATGACAACCCTCTATATACTATCAGTCCATTGGATATATTGATCAAAGAAGACCCTGATTTTGTGATAAATATATCTGCTTCTCCTTTTAGTTATAATCATGCAGAAGAGCGATTAGATGTTCTTAAAGCGAATGTGGAGAGGTACAAAAAGCCTATTTTCTACAACAATAATGTTGGTGCGCAGACCGAGCTTATTTTTGATGGTGGGTCTGTGGTTATTAATCAAGACGGTGTCATTGTAGATGAATTGCCATATTTCCAAGAAGAAATGAGGGTCTATGACCTAGATAGTGTAACAACTTGTGCTGATACCAAAGAACAGGTAAAGGATGATATTGGAGAAATTTATCAGGCACTGATACTAGGAGTAAAGGACTATTTTGAAAAATTAGGCCTTAAAAAAGCCATCATTGGATTATCCGGAGGTATAGATAGTGCGGTGACAACAGTTGTAGCTGCTCAGGCTCTTGGTGCGGGCAATGTGCGAGTATTACTAATGCCATCTCAGTTTTCTTCAGAACATTCTATTAACGATGCTGTAGAGTTAGCTGAAAATCTAGGAATACAGTATGACATTATCAAAATAGAGGGCATTTACAAGTCATTCAAGAGAGAACTAGATTCTATTTTTGGTGACCTACCCTTTAATGTTGCAGAAGAAAATTTACAAGCAAGGGCTAGAGGAGTATTGTTGATGGCGATGAGTAATAAATTTGGAAATATTGTGCTCAACACTTCAAATAAGAGTGAAGCGGCTGTAGGTTATGGCACCTTATATGGTGATATGTGTGGAGGCCTTTCTGTAATTGGAGATGTATATAAAACTCAAGTATTTTCATTGGCTCGACATATGAATAAAGGCAAAGAAATTATTCCTATAAATACAATAGTAAAACCACCATCTGCGGAACTTCGTCCCAATCAAAAAGATTCAGATAGTCTTCCAGAATATGATATTTTGGATCAAATATTATTTGAGTATATTGAAAATAAGAAGGGCCCTCAGGAAATTATAGACCTAGGTTTTGAGGCTGTCTTAGTAAAGAGAGTATTACGCCTTGTCAATATAAATGAATTCAAAAGATTTCAGACTTCACCTACTTTAAGAGTGTCTTCAAAGGCTTTCGGGATGGGTAGAAGAATGCCAATTGTGGGCAAGTATTTGAGCTAATAAAAATGGTCCGCTGATTATCACCAACGGACCATCTATAATTTTTATAATTATTCTGACTATCTATGCGCCTCAGGTCTTTCGGCTAATTTTACTTTGGTAGATTTTGATTTTCCATCTCTTTTATAAGTAACCTCTACTGTGTCATTCACATCAAAAAGTGACAATAATTTCATCATATCATCCACACTTTTGGTATTCGCTCCATTGATTTCAGTTATTATATCTCCTCTTTTAAGGCCTGCTTTGTGAGCTGGACTATCGACCATCACATCTAAAACTTCAGTGCCACTGTCTGCAGTACCGATCTGTGCGCCAATGTAAGTTTTGTTCATTTCTTCTTTTGCAACCCACATGTTTTTTCCTCTCTTCATATGAAGTTGATGAGGGCCATTGTGCTCTCTATCCATCTTATGCATTCGCATCTTCATCTTTTTTCCCTTAGCACCTTTTTTTATAGAATGAAGATCAATGTCATGATCTTTCATCATCTTTTTCATTTTTGCTGGCATTTCTCCATCACCGTCCCATTCCATTTCTATAGTTTCGCCTCCATCATCATCTATTACAATTATTCTTTTATCGACATGATGACCATCTCCAATGAACACATCACGACCTCCGTCTAGCATTTCGATATCTATGTTATCTTCTTTCAGTTGCTTCTGAATCTCAGCAGGAATTTTACCTTTATCCTTCCATTCCATAACTTTTTCTTTTCCATCTTCCATGGTTTTTACCGTTACTATTCTAACTCCATCATCTTCGTTCACATTTACAGTAACTGATTTTTCATCATCACTTGTGCCATCCACCTTTACTGTGACGACCTTTTCCTTTTTAATAACCTTTTTCTCTTCATTCTGAGCAGTCAGTACAACTGTGCTGAGAAGGAGGATTAGAATTAGTATTTGTTTCATTTATTGTTTTTTGCTTTGTCGAATCTACGAATATGTTCGTATAAGAAGTTTTAATGAAAACTTAAAATTGGGAACACAATTATAAAAAAGAACTTGTTCCTATCAAATGGAGAATATCTTCTTTGATATAGTCAGTAACAATTTGCAATGAATCACTTGCAGAACTTTGATTATAGTACAACGAGGCTCTCATAAAATGGCTCTTTCCGTCTGAAAGATAGAATTGTAAAGGTGATGCAACAGGACCACCTATTTCAAATAATATTCCTTCCAACCCATCACTATTGCCCACTCTAGATTCTTCGCGGCTATTGGCTTTAGTATTGTGCTTGCTCACCATTGTGAATGCATCATCTACCAATTTTTCATATTCACTACTATTGTCAATTGACTGATAAGTGAAGTAAAGCGTAGCATTTAAATCATTGAGACTTAAGTTAAACCAGCAGTTGTGAATTGGATCATCATTATAGAAAAACTTTTTTCTATTAATGGTGCTACGCTCGGGATATTCAAATGTAAAAGGGCAATAGTTTTCTTCGAACTGGCTATAGGTTCTATCAGAAAATTCAATTCTCGGATATGAATGTGGCCTAGGAGTGCTCGCCCTTTCACCTTCACATGAGAAGAAAATAAATAGAGTAGTTATACTAAAGATGAATATTGATCTTTTCAATTCTCCTTTTACTTACTGATACAATTTTAAATTGAAGTTGCTTATACTTTATTTCTTTATCTCTAGAAGGCATAGTGCCTGTCAATTCGATAATTAGACCAGCTAATGAATCTGCAGAGCCTTTGACATCATCAAAAATATCATTGTCTAAATCTAATAATCTTATAACATCATTAAGCAAAGTCTTTCCTTCAAAAATATAGTTGTGGCTATCTATTTTAGTATAAATTACTTCTTCTTCTTGATCAAATTCATCTTTGATATCACCAATTACTTCTTCCATGATGTCTTCAAGTGTTACAAGTCCTTCACTGCCTCCATATTCATCTACTACAATTCCAATATGGGTTCGTTTCGCTTGAAACTCTCTCAATAAATCATAAATTTTCTTGGATTCTGGGACATACAAGACATTGTTTCTGATCAATTTTGTCCACTCAAAATTGTGTTTTTCATCGGTATAGCCCAATAAATCTTTGACATACAACAACCCTTTAATTGTGTCAAAGTCCTCTTCATAAATTGGAATCCTAGAAAAACCTGAATCCCTCACAACTTTTAGTACTTGAGAGAAGTCAGAAGAAATGTCTAATGCTACTACATCGACTCTACTTTTCATAATCTGCTTAGCTGATACATCTCCAAAGTTTATTATGCCCTTGAGCATATCTATCTCTTCTGTATCCTCATCACTTACGGCTAATTCTATGGCCGCATCGATTTCCTTTTTGTCTGTAGGTTTGCCCGTAATATTAAGCCTTCTTTCATAAATTCTACCTTCTACTCCAGAACTCCATTCTACAAGTAAGGTGCTTATAGGTCTATATATTTTTTCTAAAATGATTAGAGGAGAGGCCATTAGTCGGCTATGTCTTAGGTTATTCAGATTGGCATAGATCTTAGGTGACACTTCTCCAAAAAGAACCAAAATGAATGTGATGCCTGCAGTAGAAATGAAGAAGTTATAAATACTAGCCCATTTATTCGCATTTCCAAAACCTTCACCTATAATACTTACAGTCCTATTAGCAAAATTTTCATATACACTATCTGGGAATATCTTACTTAACAAAAAATAGGACAAAATCACTATTGCAATATTTATGAAATTATTGCTTATCAGTATGGTGGCAAGAAGGTATTTTGGTCGCTCTCTTAATTTTTCAATTTTGATGAAAGATTGTTGATAATTTTCTTCTAGGTTTTTAAGATCATTCGGTTGTAATGAAAACAATGCAACTTCAGATGCAGATACCATTGCAGATAGGAATAGTAGAATCACTAGAATAAAAAACCCAATGGAAATATTCCAGAATCCTAGAGAAGTGAATATAATTAGGTTTAAGCACTGCCAGGGGTCAGGATCCAATGTTCGGAGTTTCGTTAAAATCTAATGTAAGATTCATATTTTATCACTAAAATGGTAGATCATCATCTTGAGGAGGGGATGCTGGTGTAGAAACAGATTTTTCTACAGTAGGAAAGTCATTTTCTCCCCCAGAAAGAGAACCAATAGAAGTGCCTTCATTCATTGCATTTTCTCTTCTTTCCATTGATCTATATGTTCGAGCTACAATTTCTGTGGTATACTTGTCATTTCCATCTTTGTCTTGCCATTTACGGGTGGTTAGTTTCCCTTCAAGATAGATAAGAGAACCTTTTTTGAGCATTTTTTCAGCCCGTTCTGCCAGGCCTCTCCAGCAGACAATATTATGCCACTCTGTTTGTGTTTGCCACTCACCATTCCTATCCTGATAATTTTCATTTGTAGCAACCGAAAACCTAGCTACAGCACTACCACTTTCTAAATGGCGCACTTCTGGATCTTTGCCAAGATTACCTACCAGAATGACTTTATTGATCATGATTAATTATATATTTTGATTTGAATTTAGATATGTTTCAAATATTATTCATAAAAAAGATATCCAAAAAATTTTTAAGAGGCTTTGGAAATGCAAAGGTAGATAGTTCTGATACTTTTTCCAACCTCTGATTTTTATGGCACTTATATTGAGAAGAGTTGATTAAATGGTATAGGGTGATATTAAGATTGAGATGGGTCAATTTGTGTTGAATGGAATGTATCAGTTTAATGGATTTTTTTTCTTCAAAGTTAATTTTACTCAATATCTCAGCATGTGACAACGCGCTATGTGATTCAATATTTGGTAGTTCATGCAAACCTGCCCAAATTCCTATATTTGGTCTTCTTTGTATAACAATGTGGTCTTCTTTATGAATTAAAAAGAAATAGTAAAACCTATCAGTTTTTTTGACTTTTTTAGATTTGAAAGGAATTTCTTTGACAATATTGTTTTTTAAAGCTCGGCAACTTTTGGATAGCGGACATGTCTCGCATTTTGGAGCTTTAGGTGTACATATTAAAGCTCCAAAATCCATTATGGCTTGATTAAATTGAGCAGGCTGTTTTTTATCAAGCAATTTTTGAGCTAATAGAGCTATCCTTTTTTTCCCTTCTGTGCTATCAATTGCAAGTAAAATTTCAAAATGTCTTGATAATACTCTTTGCACATTGCCATCCACAACGGCATATGGTTGTTCAAACGCGAAACTTGATATTGCAGCAGCAGAATAAGGGCCTATTCCTTTGAGTGAAATTATATCATCATATTTTGTTGGGAATACTCCATTAAACCTATGAATTATGTCTTGAGCTGCTTGTTGAAGATTTCGTGCCCTTGAGTAATATCCTAGACCTTCCCATTGTTTTAGAACTTCTGTTTGTTCAGCACTCGCTAATGAATCTATATCCGGAAACTGATTTATAAACCTTAAATAATAATCCTTTCCTTGTGCCACTCTTGTCTGTTGAAGAATTATCTCTGAGACCCAAATTTTATAAGGATCTTTGGTCTCTTTCCATGGCATCTTTCTATTGATATTTTTATGCCATTCTAGTAGTGTTGAGGTAAAAGGCTGAATGTTTATGATTTAAGGATGAATTAATCAGAGATGATCCAGATATGCATAAAAAAAGCCAATCGCTGTAAGTGATTGGCCTTTCTCTTTATAATTTTTATGGAAAGATTATTTTCCTCCACCTGATTTGATCAAACCACCACCTTCAGGTACTGATTCTTCAGCCTCTGGTTTAAGTACTTTTCCTTGCACTTTTACAACATGTGGTTCAGCTCCAACTTCATTAGTTGTAAGAGTTATGGTTTTGCTGAATTGACCCAGTCTATGAGTCGCATACCTTACTTCCAATTCACTTGTCTCTCCCGGCATAATTGGTTTTTTAGGCCAGGTTGGAACAGTACACCCACAAGATCCTCTAGCGTTCTGAATTACAAGTGGAGCATCTCCAGTATTGGTAAATTGTAACTTACGAAGAGGCTCAGCATTTTGCTTGATTGTGCCATAGTCGACTACCATTGACTCAAATGTCATAATCGGTCCACCTTCTGGACTTTGAATATCAAGATCAGTATTTTGATTGCCTTTAGTAGGTATAATTTCTTGAGCGTTTGTCTGAACTGCTAAAAGGCTTACTACGAGAAGTAAAATATATTTCATATGAAGTAATATTTTGTTGTTTTGTTTTTAATCTTTTTTAAATGGAAGAAAAGATTATCTCATCATTTAAATTCCTTCTCCAAAGTTACGACATATAATAACCAAAATAAACCTGGATTATTGTATATTCTGTTAATCATTGGTTAATCCAAAACGCCAAAGATTGTTTTGAAACTGATCTTAAAACTGATTATTTTCGCAATTATAAATTGAGAGACTGCCTAAATTCCATAATATGACCACCTCCATCCTTGACAATGATCTTCTTTTGCAACTCACTGCAAAGGAAAAGTCAAAGGATGAAAAGTTTAAAAATGATATTATTCGTGACCTTTGGATATGTCTAGTCAGTAGAGAAGTCAGCTTGCAAGGCAGAAAAGATGTACTTCTAGGTCGAGGAAAGTTTGGAATATTCGGAGCTGGAAAAGAACTTCCACAAGTAGCACTTGCCAAATATTTTAAGAAAGGTGATTACAGATCTGGGTATTATCGAGATCAAACATTGCTCTTTGCATTAGGAGAATCTGATGTGCACTCATTTCTTGCTCAACTTTATAGCGATCCCATAAACGATCCGTTTTCTGGTGGGCGTCAAATGAATACACATTTTGCATCTACGTTTTTGAATGAAGAAGGAGAATGGGTAGATCAAACGTCCCGATATAATATTTCTTCTGATACTTCAGCAACTGCGGGTCAAGTGGGAAGGGCATTAGGACTAGCCATGGCATCTGAGAAATATAGAAAAATACCAAACTTAGAAGAGCTAAAGGAAAAATTTGGTAATGGAAATGAGGTGTGCATCAGTACCATAGGCGATGCTAGTACTTCTGAAGGGGCTTTTTGGGAGGTAATGAATGCTGCATGTGTACATCAAGTGCCACTTGTGATGATTGTATGGGATGACGGTTTTGGCATATCAGTTCCAGTAGAATATCAGACTACCAAAGCAAGCATTTCAAGAGCAATGGAAGGGTTTCTTAGAGATGAAGATGGGAATGGGATGGACATGTACACAGCAAAGGCATGGGATTATACTCAACTCTGTGTAACCTTCGACAAGGCCATAAGCAAAGCTAGAAAAGGTCATATGCCTGCTCTTATTCATGTACAAGAATGTACACAACCTCAAGGCCATTCTACTTCAGGTTCACATGAAAGATATAAGACAAAGGAACGTCTAGAATTTGAAGAAGAATCCGACTGTATAAAGAAATTTTCAGATTGGATAATTGAAAATGGAATAGTTTCAGAAGATGATTATTTAGATCTTAGAGAGGAGGCAAAACTATACGCAAAAAGATGCCGAGCTGAAGCATGGAAAAAATCTCGAAATCCGCTACAGAATAGAATAGAGGCTCTAGAAGATTTAATGGAGAATGCTCGGGCTGACCATCCTGATTATACAGAACTTGAGACTCTTTTCAATACCTATAAAAGAGAACCTGATGTAACCAGAAAGGAAATTTTGATATTGGCAAAAAGAGCAGCCTATCTTCTTCCTGATGAAAATGATGATTTTCTTGAAATTATAGCAGAAGTTTCTGAAGAGATAAAACAGTATTATGGTACACATCTATTTGCAGAAGGTCCGACTTCAGCTCTAAATGTACCAGTGATCCATCCAGAATTTCAGGAAGAGGCTCCAGACATCAATGGTTATGAAATTATGAATAGGTATTTTGATATCATATTCAAAAAACACCCTAATGTCTTAGCATTTGGTGAAGATGTAGGTTTTATAGGTGACGTGAATCAAGGTCTTTCTGGGCTGCAAGAAAAATATGGTTCTGATAGGATCTATGATAGTGGCATTAGGGAATGGAGTATTGTAGGCCAAGCAATAGGTATGGCACTTCGAGGACTGAGACCTATAGCAGAAATTCAATATCTCGATTACATTTATTATGGCCTGACTCCTCTTACAGACGATCTTGCTACATTAAGATATAGAAGTAATAATATACAAGCAGCACCAGTAATCATTCGTACAAGGGGTCATAGATTAGAAGGAATATGGCATACAGGATCTCCAATGGGCACATTGTTGAATTCTTTGAAGGGAATCTATCTCTGTGTTCCAAGAAACCTTGTGCAAGCAGCAGGTATGTATAATACAATGCTGGCATCTATGGACCCTGCCATAGTAATAGAACCACTCAATGGATATCGTATTAAGGAAAAACTCCCTTCTAATATCGGTGAATATAATATTCCACTTGGTGTCCCAGAAGTTCTTCAAAAAGGTGAGGATGTTACCTTAGTGACTTATGGAAGTTGTATAAGAGTGGCGGAGAAAGCAATAGAATTGGCTGAGATGCAAGACATTTCTGTTGAACTTGTAGATGTACAGACTTTAATGCCATTTGATTTGGAAGGTGTGATTGTTAATTCATTAAAGAAAACAAATAGGATTATTTTTATGGATGAAGACGTTCCTGGTGGAGGAAGTGCTTACATGTTGCAAAAAGTAATGGAAGATTGGAATGGTTATCAGTACCTTGATATGCCTCCTAAAACTGTTTCTTCAAAGGATCATAGATCGCCTTATGGTTCTGATGGGGATTATTATACCAAACCTCAAGCAGAAGATGTTTTTGAAGCATTATACGCTATAGTTTATGAAAAGTCTATCATCTAATCTTCTGTCAAACAAGATTCAAAATATTATAACTTTTTGTAATATTACACTTCTAAGAAAGGTATAACATTGAAGCCACTTGTCATTATTCCCACGTATAACGAAAAAGAGAATATCCAGCTCATTATAGATGCTGTGATGACGCTACCGTCTGGATTTCATATGCTTATAGTAGATGACAATAGTCCAGATGGAACTCAAAACTTAGTCAAGGCGTCTCAAAAAAATTATCGTGAAAGATTACACCTTCTAGGAAGAGCCGGTAAGATGGGGCTTGGTACGGCTTATATAGCAGGTTTTAAGTACGGACTTGATCATGGTTATACTCATTTGATTGAAATGGATGCCGATTTTTCTCACCCTCCTGAAAAACTAGAAGAGCTTTACGAAGCTTGCAAAGAAGATGCAGATATTTCTGTAGGATCAAGGTATATTAGAAACGGTGGCGTTAAAGATTGGTCATGGGAAAGGATTGTACTCAGTAGAGGAGCATCTATCTATGTACAATTGATTACTCAAATGCCGGTTAAGGATCCTACAGCAGGATTTGTATGTTATACGGATAGAGTGCTAAAATCAATAAATCTTGATAAGATTGGATTTGTGGGATATGCTTTCCAAATAGAGATGAAATATGTTTTCTGGAAGCATGGGTTTAAAATCAAAGAAGTCCCGATTGTTTTCAAAGATAGAGAGTTGGGAACCTCTAAGATGAATGTAAGTATTATAAAAGAAGCTATTCTTGGAGTGCTGAAATTAAGAACTCGTAATATTCAATCTTACTACAAAAGATAACATTTTAAATCATCAGGTTAAAGTAAGAGTTCACATATAGAATTGAATTTAGCATAAAGAAAGATTCTATTAGGATTACATTTAAAACAGTGAATGTAACTTCAATAGACGAAAGACCTAATCTGTTTTTTCAACCCCGTCTATCTCAATTCTTGAAAAATTTAGAATGAATCTTTTGTCCTATTTTTTACCACCTTATTAAGGCAGAACCCCAGGTGAATCCACTACCGAAGGCTGCAAGGCATACTAAGTCATTATCTTTTATTTTTCCCAGTTCAATTGCTTCTGCTAGAGCAATTGGGACAGAAGCCGCTGTAGTATTTCCATATTTTTGAATGTTATTATGTACTTGATTTGGACCTAGTCCTAGCGTTTTGGCAACAAATTGAGAAATTCTCAAATTAGCCTGATGAGGAATGAGCATGTCTATGTCCTTAGTATCATATCCCTTAGTTTTTAGGGCTGTCATTATAACTTCAGGAAATTTCTTCACAGCTTTTTTGAAAACAGCTGGTCCATTCATGTATGGGTAGGTTCCATCTTTAGCTATTTTTTCAGTGATAAATATTTCTCCTGGGACATCAGGGTCAACAAATCCGAAATCTTCAAACCCTTCTTTATCATGATAACCTCCGTGAGAGCCAGGAGATATAAATGATAATTCTTCAGCATCACGTCCATCAGAATGTAGATGAGTAGTAAGAATTCCTTTATTAAGATCTTTTTCAGGTTGTAACACTACAGCTCCAGCTCCATCCCCAAATATGACCGTTACATTTCTTCCTTTGGTAGAAAAATCTATTCCCATGGAATGCATTTCGGAGCCAATGAGAAGGACATTTTTATATTGGCCTGATTTCACAAATTTGTCTGCAACTGATAACCCATAAATAAATCCTGAACATTGATTTCTAATATCTAGGGCGCCCATTTCTAAATTGGAAATCCCCAATTCTCTTTGAACAAGCACACCACATCCAGGGAAATAGTAGTCAGGACTGAGTGTTGCGAAAATTATAAAATCAATTTCTTCCTTTGCAATACCTGCATCCTCAATGGCTTTTTCTGCAGCCCTTGCTCCCATAGTTGTTGTCGTCTCTTTATGTTTTTCTGCGTATCTCCTACTTTTTATACCTGTTCGTTCTTGTATCCATGCATCAGAGGTCTCCATGTATTGAGCCAGATCATCATTTGTTACTTCCTTTTCAGGAACATAGTATCCTATTCCAGCAATCTTTGAATTGACCATAGTTTTTGATTTTGAACAAATAAAAGAATTTCAAAAGTCATATGACAACATTCTTGCAATTTTTAAACAGAGATCATTATGATGAATCATGTCTTATACAGGTCAATGAACCTACTAAATCTTAAAGCATTCTTAAATAGCTGAACACTTTCACACAATTCATGTTTGTAGCTTTCATTTTGGTTTCAATCAAAGTACTTTTGTGCCTTGAAAACCAAAAAACTTAGACGTCACAATTGAATATGAAAAAGGTTTTAACAATTCTTTCATTATTTATCATTAGCTCATCGATTTTGGCTCAAGGAGTCACTAAAGTGAGAGGGAAGGTATTTGATATAAAAACAGGTGAACCTCTTCCATTTGTTAGTGTTTTCTTTACAAATTCAAATGTAGGAACCACAACAGATTTAGATGGAGTCTTTTCTATAGACACGAGATATGCGACAGAATCTGTCACTGCTTCATTCTTAGGATATGAAGACATGGCTTTGACCATTAATAAAGAGGTTAGAAATGATTTGATTTTTAGATTGAAAGCCGAGTCCTTACAACTTCAGAATGTAACTGTAATCGCTAAAAAAGGTAGATATCGTAAAAAAGGAAATCCTGCTGTTGAGCTAATGCGTAAGGTTATTAAAAACAAAGGTACTAATAGGCTAGAAGGGCAAGATTTCTACAAGCACGATCAATATGAACGGATTGAGTTAGATATTAATAATATCACTGAAGAATTCAAGAGTCGTAAAATATTTAACAAGTTCGAACTTCTATGGAATTATTTAGATACATCTGAAGTGAATGGCAAAGTCTTTCTTCCTATTTACTTGCAAGAAGTGAATTCTGAAGTGCATTTCAGGAAAAACCCAAAGGATAGAAAAGAAATACGTGATGCTATAAGGATGACAAAATTTGATGAGACGATTGATGACAAAAGTCTCACAGACATGTTGGATTTCCTTTATCAAGATGTTGACATTTATAATAACTCAGTACCCATATTGGATAACAGTTTTGTCAGTCCTATTTCACCTTTAGCACTTAATTTTTATCGTTTTTACATATTGGATTCATTGGTAGTGAATGATACCAAGAGCATTAGATTGGGATTCATACCAAAGAACAAGGCTAATTTTGGATTCACCGGTGATTTGTATGTTTCTGACGATGCAAAGAATAGAGTGGTCAAAGCTGATTTTGGAATAATTGGAGATATCCACCTCAACTTTGTAAGAGATTTAAAAGTAATTCAAGAATTTGAGCCTTACGACAGCGCTTTTATTAAAACCAAGGATGAAATAGTCATGGACTTTTCTGTCGCTAAAAATGGACTTGGGTTTTACGGCACTCGTTCTATAGTAGTCGACAATTTTGATTTTGAAGAGCCTAAAGACAAATCTAACTTCAATCATGTGAATAAAGTGGTCATTAAAGAAGGCGCTTATGATCGAAGTTCGGATTATTGGAGGGATGAAAGGTTAGTTTCCCTTACAGAGAACCAGGAGGGTCTATATGAGATGATTGATACACTTGTTACTTTACCAGCATATCGGAGACTTATTTCTGGTGTAAGAATTTTCACCACCGGCTATGCTCCTTTTCCAAAGTTTGATTTAGGTCCTTTGCCTACATTTTATAGTTTTAATCAAGTAGAAGGGTCAAGATTCAAATTAGGAGTAGAAACTAATTTCGATTTCAATAAAAAACTACTTCTTGATGGATATGTCGCTTATGGCACTAGGGATAAAAGGTTTAAATACAAAGGATCTCTGACTTATAGTTTTAATGAAGATTATAAAGTAAATCCGAGACATTATTTAAGGGCCACTTATCAGCAAGAGGTAACCTTTCCAGGCCAAGCTCTTCAGTTTATTCAAGGTGATAATTTATTGCTTTCAGCAAGAAGAGGTGCCACTAATCGAATGATCTTAGAGAAAGAATTAAGTTTTGAATATACAAAAGAGTTACCTAGTGTTGCTGTTGACTTTATGTTTTCGGACAAGGGTATAGTGCCTTATGGAGATCTGGTATTACCATTTATTAATGAAGATGGCGAACCTGATTTTATAGATAATATAGAAACAACATCTTTTGGTGTTGGGCTTGAGTTTTCACCAAATAAACAATTCATTCAAGGTAGGCAATATAGAACTCCAATCATAAATGAGTATCCGATATTTAGATTGAGATATACTGGATCATTCAAAGGTTTATTAGGAAGTGATTATAGTTATCAAAGATTTGATGCTGCGTTTTTCAAAAGATTTAATATGTCTATTCTTGGTCATATGAATGTGGGAATAGAAGCAGGAAAAATATTTGGTGAACTTCCTTACATTAACCTGTTCATTCCAAGGGCAAATCAATCTTTCTCTTACCAAAGGGAATCTTTTAATATGATGAACTTTTTGGAATTTACTGCGGATCAATATGCTTTTTTCAGAGCAGAACATTTTTTCAAAGGATTTTTCTTCAACAGAATTCCGTTATTCAAAAAATTGAAACTTCGAGAAGTTGCTTCGTTTAAAATGGTTTATGGGTCTCTTTCTGATGGAAACAATCCTGCTTTAAATTCAAGTTTGCCAAATTTTATGAATAATGAAGATGGAGTGCCGCTGACATACGATTTTGATGGAACGCCGTATATGGAAGGCAGTGTAGGGATCACAAATATTTTTAGAGTATTAAGAGTAGATGTGGTAAAACGATTGAATTATTTGGAGAACCCTGAAATTCCAACACTATTTGGTGTCAAAGGACTCGGAATAAGAGCACGCTTCAAAGTAGAATTTTAAAAAAGGAGAGACCAAAATTCTTATGATATTTGGTCATCACACTTTGATACAATATTCTGTACATTTGCTATGGTTGAAGGTATATAACCATGAAATCTGAGAGAATAAAGAAAATAGAGCAATTGCCAGGAGAAGCAGGCTTGCCTAGGCACTATCCTGTCCCTGATGAGACTGAAGATTTGCTTTTTTATATTCAACGAAATCAAAATGAAAACACGGTTATATACGAGTTGAATAGAAATTCTTCAGGACTAGTTGATTTAGATTTACCCATGGTAGCATCATGGATACAATATAGTTGGGGAGGAAAGAAAAAAGAACTAAACTATATCCAAAGCAAATTAGCCTATGGTTACAGTTCGAAAGAAATAAGTAATGACTTAATTCAGTTTAATTTTGTTTCTTACGAAAATCTAGTCCTATATATTTCAAAAAGCAAAGAAAGTGATCAATTTATGGTCACATGCAAATTTGATGGACAACTATCTAGATTGAAAAACATTTATGTCTACGCACAAGAGATGGGTGTTTTCCCTGATGTGAAATACATCGAACTCTATGGCGAAAGTTTAGATTCGTCCATTCCTGTTTATCAAAAAATAGTAATCGAGCAATGAGTACTAAGAAAATGTATGTGAGTAATTCTGAAGAGTCGATTAAACTTTTTCAATATCCTTTTATGAATGCACTATCTAAAGTGCATTGGTCGGTACCATTGTTAATTTTTATACCAACTATTAGCTATTTAGTGTTTAGAGGGATTACTTCTACAGAATATACATTAGTTGCAGCAGCAGGGCTGTATATTTCTGGAGTTTTTATATGGACATTCACTGAGTATTTTCTCCACAGATTTGTTTTTCATTTTCATCCAACATCCGAATTTGGAAAAAAAATTCATTTTATTTTCCACGGCATACATCATGATTATCCATGTGATAAATTAAGGTTGGTAATGCCTCCATCAGTAAGCATTCCATTAGCTACGGGCTTTTTCTTCTTTTTTACTTTATTTTTTTTAATAATTTTATTTTTTTTTTTTTTTTTTTTTTTTTTTTTTCAAAAAAACCCCTTTTTT
>DKPS01000171.1:844-982 GCA_002471345.1 Saprospiraceae bacterium UBA7328 | reverse complement strand
TTCTTCTTTTTTACTTTATTTTTTAAAGGAGAGAATATATTTCCATTTTTTGGAGGCTTTTTGACTGGTTATCTAGTTTATGATATGTTCCATTATATGATTCACCATGTACAAGTAAAAGGGAAGTTATGGAATGCA
>DKPS01000171.1:0-519 GCA_002471345.1 Saprospiraceae bacterium UBA7328 | reverse complement strand
TAAAGTCTCATCACCTCAAGCATCATTATGTAGATGATGAAAAAGGGTTTGGTGTCAGTAGTAAACTTTGGGACCTAATCATAAGATCTGATTTTCAAGAGGCAAAGAGATAGCCTGAACATGCCTTCTTTCAACGCTACAGTTGCTATTTTAGATTCCAATGTATACGGGCATTACCTTACTGTGCCCAAACTAATATCAGATAAGTTCATTGATACGGATAGAAGAATGGTCGCAGTCTTAAATGGCACTATGAAAATTCATTGTGCTCTTATGCCAAAAGGCGGGGGTGAGTACATGATTCTTCTTCACAAACACATTAGAACAAGACTTGACATCGCTCTTGGAGATCAGGTAATTGTGGACTTGGAAAAGGATGAAAGTGAATATGGTATGGAGTTACCAGAGGAATTAACGGAGTTGTGGAGTATAGACCCAGATGCATATGACGTATTTCATACATTGACAAAAGGAAAACAAAGGAGCCTAATATATCAAATAGGACAAGGAAAGAGATCG
>DKPS01000188.1 GCA_002471345.1 Saprospiraceae bacterium UBA7328 | reverse complement strand
ATCAAATATTTCTGCTATTGGGTCAGGAATAACAGCAAGGATAAAAAATCTTAATACTAAAAACAATAGTCCAATTCCATTCTCATTTAATCTCAACCTCCAAGGAAGTGAGCGGTTGTCTTTCTCTCCTAATGGAGATGTAACAGTGGTAAATATTAGTTCTCCTTGGGCGGATCCAAGTTTTGATGGCAATTTCCTTCCTAATATTAGAGAAATCAGTGAAGATGGATTCATTGCCTCATGGAAAATTCTTGAATTTAATCGGAACTACCCCAGTGCATGGTACGGCCAAACTTATTTCAGTAAAATGCAAGAATCAACATTTGGAGTATCACTTTATTCAGGTATTGATAACTATCAAAAATCTATTCGTTCCGCAAAGTATGGTGCTATGATTATTGCCCTCACTTTTCTTACATTCTTCTTGATAGAGGTATTGTATAAGCGTACCACACATCCATTTCAATACGCTTTAATCGGTCTAGCGCTTTGCCTTTTCTTTGTTTTATTAGTAGCTCTATCAGAACATATGCCTTACGAGATTGCTTATGTGATGGGAGCTTTATCCATTATTATTATGGTCTCTCTTTATTCTCTGAGTGTATTCAGAGACAAAAGAATGTCTTTTCTTTTAGCGGTGGTATTATCCCTTATCTACGCATTTATGTATGTCACCTTACAATCTGCAGATTATGCTTTACTTATTGGAAGTATAGGGCTGACTGCTATTTTGGGAGCAACCATGTATTTCACGAGAAATATTGATTGGTATCGATCTAAGGAATCGCCCTAGTATTTAGAAAGATACAAAATTCCTGTCCATAGAATAACAATGATTCTTAGCTATTTTACTTAAGAAAACGTGTGATTTTTACCCCTTTATTTTAACTGAAAAACTAATTTTTGCTTCCCCACTTCTCTAGTATCATATCAGCCCCCTTCTCCCCTATCATGATCACAGGAGCATTAGTATTACCAGTAACTATTTTCGGCATGATAGAAGCATCAACCACCCTCAACCCTGCTAATCCTTTCACGGTAAGATCAGTGTTAACGACAGCCATTTCGTCCTTTCCCATTTTACATGTCCCTACGGGATGGTATATGGTCTCTAATCTTCTCTTAGCATAGGCTGCAATCTTCTCATCAGAATCTGTAGCTGATAATTCTATAGGGTTTTCTATAAAATTCTTGAATGCATCCTGTCCATACACTTCAAGTGCTATTCTTGCACCTTTTACTAAATCTTTGAGATCCGACTCTTCACTTAAAAAATTTGGTTGAATCAAAGGGGCGTCTTTCGGGTCATTTGATTTAAGGGATACATGACCTCTACTTCTCGGGTGTAATAATGAAGCACAAATAGTCGCCCCATCCTTGTCAGTTGGAATAGTATTAAAATCATATAAGTCCTCATTACGCCCATCATTAATATGGAAAGGAGCAAAATGAAACTGGAAGTTCACTCTATCATTATAGTTATCTAAATTGAAAAATGAGACAGCTTCTAGCGGGCTGCATGATAATGGGTTCTTCTTGTTGATCAGATAACCGACCAAGTCCTTGGCTTGATTCCAAATGGTGGCATTGTGATTAAACCCTACTTTCTCTTTGGTATGAGCTGATATAAAAAAGAAAAGGTGATCATGGAGGTTTTTTCCTACTCCGGGAAGATCAAGTTTACTTTGAATACCATGATTTTTCAATTCCTCGGCATTTCCTATTCCTGACAATTGTAATAATTGTGGGCTTTGAAATGCTCCAGCGCTAAGGACTATTTCTTTCTCGCAATAGAATTCTTGAGCACCTCCTTTCTTTTTTGAAAGTTTTACACCAACGGCTTTTTGATCCTTTATCAATATCTCCGCAACAGCGGCTCCAGTCAGAACAATTAGATTCTTCCTATTTTTAATAGGGCTAAGAAATGCTGCGGCTGTGCTGTGTCTTTTACCATCTTTAATTGTGAATTGGAACTTGGATGTCGCATTTTGTTTTGCTCCATTATAATCTATTCCTTCAGGTAGTCCCATTGATTTACAAGAGTCAATAAAGGCTTGAGCCAATGGACTTTCGTGATATTGAGCGTATCCCACTCCTAGTTCACCTTCGTCGTTGTGAAATCCTTTGTCCAATTCATCAATATTTCTATTGTTCTCTGATTTCTTAAAAAAAGGTAAAACACTGTCAAAATCCCATCCTTCACAACCTGCCGTAGCCCAATCGTTATAATCCTCTCGATTACCTCTAACATATGCCATAGCATTAGTGCTGCTAGATCCACCTAAAGTCTTACCTCTTGGCAAATATATCTTTCGTCCATCCACATGCTCTTGTGGTTCAGTCCAAAACTGCCAATCACGCGCTGATCTATGTAATTTTGGATAACCTCCTGGTATATGGATGTATGGATGCCAATCTCGAGAACCAGCTTCCAAAAGCAATACATTAAACTCCCCAGAGGCGGTAAGCCTATTGGCTAAAACACAACCTGCTGATCCTGCTCCTACTATAATGAAATCAAACTTGGTTTTCATATTTTTTATTTAACTATTGAAACTATTGTTGAAATAGAGATTTCATTAAGATAATCATCAATACAGAAAACACGGTATTTCATCATCAAATGACTAATCAATATTACAATTGAAATCAAACCATTTTTCTCATTCAAATCCTATGACTTCTATCCAAACATATAAAGTTACCTGTGACTTTTTAGTACGAATTGTGATTAATTCTATTTTTTCATAAGGTAATTTTCTATCTCATTGTTTACTAATCATAACAGAGTAAATATACTCTTCATCCAAATTTTTAACATTCAGAAAATCTAGTAAATATCGATCACAAATCTACCCAAGTCAATATTATTCAGGCCTGAATATGCGGCACTTTATTTCATAATCTCTACTCGATGACTTTAATAAAAATGAAGTATTAAACTTCTAAGTCTTTGAGTTAAAAAAATTTATTCAATGAAAAAGTATTTTGAATTAGCACTCCTATGCCTAGTAATTATTTTAACAGCTTCACCTTGTTCAAAAGACAGTGATATCTACACGAATCTTCGTCATTAGCAAATACACATCTTATGTTAAAACAAGATTCTATCACATCGGAATACCCTCCATCTATTGATGAGTATGTGAGCACTAATCATCCTAACACCTCCATTCTTGAGGTTTCGAAACAAGATGATGGAACATTTGTAGCAAAGCTTGCAGATGGGATTGAGCTCAGCTTCGATTCAGAAGGAAACTTAATAGATGAAGAAGATACTGATGACCAAAATGGTGATGAAGAAAACGGTGAAGAAGATACCGATGACCAAAATGGTGATGAGGAAAACTGTGAAGAAGACACTGATGACCAAAATGGTGATGAGGAAAACGATGAAGAAGACACTGTTGACCAAGATGGTGATGAAGAAAACAGTGAAGAAGATACCGATGACCAAGATGGTGATGAGGAAAACTGTGAAGAAGACACTGATGACCAAAATGGTGATGAGGAAAATGATGAAGAAGACACTGATGAAGGAGAATCAGATTCGGATGAAAATGTTAGAGAATATCCAGAGGTTATAGATACTTACTTGGCCAATAATCATTCAAATGCGACCATTGACTCTATCAAACTAGATGAGCATGGTTCATATATCGCAGTATTAAATGATGAAGTAGAAATTGAATTTAATGCTGATGGCACCTTTGCAGACTACTTAGATTAATAGTTGGTTAATGACGTTTTTAGGATTAGAAAGTGGTTCGGTTTCGGACCACTTTCTGATTTTAATAGCCTACAAAAAGACTACGACCTCCAGCTAGAATCCGATGAAAATGATATACGCTTTGTTCTTTTTTAGTTGAAAATCTCCCAGTTTTGCAAAATCTCGAATGAAGCCCTTTACATACCCTTTTTACTTCAAATTCATCTTCACTTTCTACTTTATCAATTTTACTCATCCAATTATCAGATCAAAAGATTAGCCCATCATCCTCTTTTCAAATAAGCATAAAAAGGAACTCCCATCATCAATAAAAAGAACCCATAAAATACGATCTCAGCACCACAACCATAAAGCAACCATAGACAAAATATAAATGTGGCAAATGCTAAAATGATCTTCTTAGAAATTTGGGGCCCATCATTCTGGAACCCCAGTATAGCCAAACTACCAGCAGAAAATAGATATGGAATAATAACGGAGAGGGTGGAAAGGGTTATCATAAATTTAAATGCATCAATGAGACTTTCTGAAAAGCTGAATACCATTAATACTGATGCCAATATACTAGACAATATTATTCCAAGAATTGGTGATCCATTCTCATTCTTTTTCCCAAAAATAGTTGGAAATAATTTGTCCTGAGCTGCAGCCATAGGGATCCTTCCTTGAAGGAGTATCCATCCATTGAGCGCTCCAATAGTGGCGATGACAGCACACCCTGCCACCACATATCTGGCAGATGGGCCTATAAAAATCTCCGCGGCATCCGCAAAAGGAGCATTCGATGTCATCAAAGATTCTGGAGGAACAATTCCTAGGATCGCTATTGCACTTGATATGTAGACCACTATAGTGATGAGTGTACCATAGATTGTAGATTTCCTCACCGTACTTTTAGCATTTTCTGTATCGCCACTCACAATTACAGCACTCTCCATTCCTAAAAAAGCAAAAAGTGTTAAGGTCGCAGCATTTGTGATAGCTGTGAAATTAGATTCTTCACTTGCATTAAAGGGTAAAAAATGATCCCAATTGACATAAAATATACCGATAATTCCTATCAATAAAATAGGTGCTACTTTAAGAATAGTTGTAATGATTTGAATACTTGCTACGGTCTTTAGAGGTTTAGAGTTAATCCATGTGAATAGCCATAAAAAACCTAATCCAGTTCCTACAGCTAAAGGAATAGAAGTATCCAATATGGGTAAAAAAACTTTGAGGTACCCCACTAAGGCCACAGCAATAGCAGCATTTGTAGACCATATAGATATCCAATATCCCCATGCTACAAGGAACCCTGCAAAATCACCCAATCCCATCCTACTGAAGACATAAGGACCTCCAATAGAATCAGGAGCGTACTGGCCCAACTCTGCAAACATCAAAGATAATAACACAGCCCCAGCAGCAGAACATACCCATCCTACTATTCCTATACCACCGTACATGGCTAATGAAGCAGGCAACAAAAAAATGCCGGATCCAATCATATTTCCTACTACAACAGAAGTGCTACCTAATAATCCTATCTTATGTTTTTGTTGTGATCCCATGAGTGGTGAAGATGGGAAAGTATTGTGGTAATGACAAATGAGGTGGGATATGTAATTAATTGATCATAGTGGTTCACTATATTAGATCAACTAATAACAGGAGAAATAAGAACAAATCAAAATTAAAGACTTATTCCCAAATTCCATGTTGCGTCTTTCGAAACATCTAGAATATAATAATCATCTGATTTTCAAAGACATATACTTATCTGATATAAAGAGTATGAAGTATAGTGTCAATATTGATTGTCAGAGAGTAGATGATAGAACAAACAAAAATCGATGATGAAATTATTTAGAAGGTTTCGTGAAAGAATGTAGATAAAAACAAAATTGGAAAGTATCGAATATATTCTTTTGGTGAAATACAGTTAGTTATGATCAATATTCTTCTGGCTTTTCTAATGAATAATTGGAATGAGGATAAGGAACAAAAAGCCATCGAACATCAAGCTCTTTTAGCCATCATGAGTAACCTAGAAGAAGATGCAGAAAACGTTCTATTTGCTAAAGAAAGATATCAAGTGACAATGTAAGATCATGACTTCAATTTGCTAAAATCTAAGCCACTTGGATCTTGAAACACTCGCAATTGAAATTCCGGAATGACAGCCAACAAATGATCAAAAATATTGGCTTGTATACTTTCATATTTTGCCCATTCCTGATTTTTACTAAAGACATATATTTCTATCGGCAAGCCGTGTTCAGTTGGAGCAAGCTGCCTCACTAACAGTGTCATTTCCTTATTGATCATTGGATGGTTGTGCAAGTAAGATTCAACATATGCCCGAAATGTTCCAATATTAGTCATCCTTCTTCCATTCACAAGACTGGAACTATCCACTTTCTCCAATTCATTTACTTCTTTGACTTCTTTTTTCTTTTTTTCAATGTAACTGGAGATGTATTGGATTTTACTAAACTGATCCAACATTTCTTCAGTACAAAATTTAATAGTATTTATATCCAGGTTTATGGATCGCTTAATTCTCCTTCCACCTGAATCAGACATGCCACGCCAATTTTTAAATGATTCTGTGATGAGAGCATAGGTGGGAATAGTAGTAATTGTTTTATCCCAATTTTGGACCTTAACTGTGGTTAAAGCAATTTCTATAATGTCGCCGTTAGCGCCATATTTTGGCATCTCAATCCAATCTCCATTAGCCACCATTTTATTCGCTGACAATTGTATTCCAGCTACAAAACCTAGGATGGCATCCTTAAAAATAAACATCAAAACAGCCGTAAGAGCCCCAAGGCTGCTAAATAAATAAATAGGGGTTTTATTCAGTAAAATAGAAATTATAAATATCCCACTGGTAAAATATACTATGATTTTAAAAACCTGAATAAAGCCCTTAATCGGGATTCTATTGGACACCTCATATGAGGAGTAAATGACAAGTGAAGCATTTAGAAAAGCATCAATAGCAAGCAATCCCATTGCAATCATATAGATTAAAACAAGTCCATTTATCAAAGCTATCAGCCAATCATATCCCTGAAAAGGGACAGCTATAGACATGTAAACAACTATAGCTGGAACAAGGAGCGCAAGGCGATTAAATACTCTTTTATGTAAAATCACATCATCCCATTCTGTTGCTGTACGACCAATAATTGCGGTGAGTCCTTTTAGTATAAAATGTTTTGCAAACAGATAGACGATAAAACTTAAGACAATAATCAAAACAAACAATAAAGCTCTAGCTAAAATATCGGCTATTGCTAATTCCAGTCCCTGATCGATAATCCAACTTCTAAAAATTTCAAGCATATCTCCTCTTAATTTGAATCCACTAAAATTTGAAAAAAAATATAATCTGATTATCTATTTTAAAAACCTATTTCATCAAAAGAATTTTGACTTAATTTGGATGAAAATAGGAAGACGGACCAAAGTTAATTAAACATTGGACAGGTAACTTTTAAAGGGTCAAAATGAACTATTATATCTAAAATTCAACAATACTCAGGGTAATCCTATATAAAACCTCATGATGATTGAATGGTTTTTAAATAAGAGAGAGATAGGATTTTTGAGAATTATTAAACATATTCTTTCAGCATAATTTAATTTTAATGAGCCAAGGAAATAATCTTTATCCACAAGAACTCACACTGACATTTGGAGAGGTATCAATAAATCTAGATGTACCAGAAGGTGTTTGGAACCCAACACCCCATGGTATACATCTGGGCAACATGATCCTTGATTTAGAATTTAAGAGCGATGATGTACTTGAATTGGGAAGTGGGTGTGGAAATCATACTATTTTAATTGCTCAAAAAAAGCCGAAGAAACTTACAGTTACAGAGATTAACCGTCCAATACTTGATAATACCCGTCATAATCTCAAGAAAAATCAAATTGACCTTCCAGTTGAATATGTTGTTGCAGATTGGACTCATATTAACAAAGGGCCTTTTGATGTTTTGATTACAAATCCTCCATTTGCAAAATCTGGTAAGCGATATTATAGATATTTCATCGATACTCTTATTAATGATGCGCACAAACTTGTAAAATCTGGAGGCAGGCTTATTTTCATTCAATCAAGTATGGCAGATAAAAACCGGAGCATTAGTTTGATGAACGAATGGGGCATGAAAGTAAGGATCGTTGGAGAAACTAAAGGGCCATTCAGAGATTACTATTTTGAGGATAAGTTATTCATGGAAAACATTGAAAAATTCCCTGGAGCTTATGAGAAAAAAGGCGACCAATTTATTGAAACTTTGACCGTATTTGAAGCTGTTATTCCATAATATTACTATCAAGAATAACAATGGAATTCAAAGCCTTGAGCATCAATTAAATCTAAAAATATGAAAAGTTATATTTCACTCTTGACATTCTGTTTCCTCTCTATTGTATCATATGGACAAATTAAAGAAAGCCAAACAATAGACAGCATTTTTATAGAATGGGACCAGGCAGATGTTCCAGGTTGCGCCTTAGGAGTTATAAAAAATGGAGAGCTAGTATATTCAAAAGGATATGGAATTGGTGATTTAGAACACGATATTAAAATAACTCCATCTTCTGTTTTTTATATAGGTTCAGTGTCTAAACAGTTTGTAACTTTTAGCATTTTACTCTTAGAAGAACAAGGAAAACTGGACCTAGATGATGAAATTCAGAAATATCTACCAGACTTTCCTGAATATAATTCACCTCTAACTATTCGACACTTTATACATCATACCAGTGGAGTGAGAGATTACTTAACCCTGATGTATTTAAAAGGTAGAAACTATCTGGACAATACAGATGAAGATGAAGTTTACGAGCTTATAAAAAGACAAGAGGAGTTAAATTTTACTCCTGGAGAAAAATACTTATACAGTAACTCATGCTATTTCATGCTTGCTATGATAATAGAAAAAGCAGCAGGCCAATCTTTGAAAGAATTTGCTCATAAAAACATTTTTCAGCCCTTAGGAATGCGTAACACTCTATTTTATGATGACAATACTGATTTGATTAGAAATCGTGTTTTTAGCTATCGAAAAAGAGAGAAAGAAGGATATGATAATTTAATTATGAGATTTGACCTTGTTGGATCTGGTGGAGTCTATTCAAGTATAGAGGATCTCTTCTTATGGGATCAGAATTTTTATGATAATAAACTAGGAAAAGGAGGTCAAGACATTATTGAGAAAATGCATATTGAGGGGTTATTAAATAATGGGGAAAGTAGTGGCTATGCTTTTGCCTTACATAAGGACATTTATAAAGGCCTTAAGACAGTGAGTCATGGTGGCTCTCTTGCCGGGTACCGTGCTCAATTGATGAGATTTCCTGAAGAGCAACTCTCAATAATTATTCTGGCCAATAGAGGTGATGCAAACCCAACTGCTAAATCCTTTCAAATAGCTGACATTTTACTCTATGATAAATTCATAGATCCATCATTAAAAGAAAACAATTCTGAAACTCAGATTGCCACCAATCAAGAGCCAGAATTCACTCTAAATCAGTTAGTTGGAAATTATGAAATTCAAGTCGGAGCACAATTGGAAATAAGCATAAAAAATGATTCTCTCAATGTTCTACAGAGTTGGAATAAATCCACATACAAAATTGTCAACACAACTGGAAACACATACGAAATAACTAATGACCCTTCCATACAATTTGTTTTCTCAGAGTTGAAAAAAGACGAAACTCAAATTCTTACCGTATTTCAAGAAGGCAATGAAACTACTTGTAAAAGAAAAGAGTCAACTGATCTTTCCAAATTAGACACTGAAGATTATACTGGCCAATTCTATAGTAAGGAGTTAGATGCCACCTATTTACTCTTTAAAGAGGGTGAAACTTTAAAAATAAAAATTGCTAATTATGAAGCCCAGGAGCTAGTTATTTATGGCAAGGATATATTTACCACAGATGGTGATTTGGTACGATTTCACAGATCAAATGGAAAAATAGAAGGGTTTGAATTGGATGCTGGAAGAGTGACCAATCTAAAATTTGAGAAGAAATGAAAAGGGCATAAAATTTATGAAAATGAGTTCCTAAATTTGAAAAACTTGAATGCCCTTAGTGAAAAACAATAGTCTGATTTCTCATAACCTTAAGTGAAAGGCCATAAAACGAAATCCTACTTTTGATAATTAATAAAAGAAGATGTAATCCACACAAAAAGATTGGACTCTTTTACCTATATAGCTATTTTTATAGGTAGACTAATTTCGTGTTTTTCGATTTGTTTTGTGGCCAGAAGCCATTTGTATGGAATAATTTGGAGTGTACTAAGTGTCATTCTATTAATTATAGGTAGAGACATAGAGTTTTTAGTAAGACAAATACTAGTTAAGAAGGCAAGTTTTAGAAATCAATTTTCACAACTTGTTTTCATCCTTTATTAAATGTATATCGTGAGTCTTTTAGATGAGCTATTCTTACCTCTTCAAGTGCCTTCATTACTGATTCTCTATTTCGTCTATTTCATTTTCTAGAGAATCTATTAAACTCTGAACATCAGTAACGAATCCTTTGTAACGCTCAAAAATTCCATTCTTCCAATAATCTCGATAATAGGCTAAGGTGGAATTAAATTCATGATCCATTTTTAGTTTATCAAAATCTATGGGTTCGAAATGGGTGGAAGTATTTGGAATATTCTTAAAGCGTTTGAGAAAAATCTGAGCAAACCAAGCATTTTGATTGTTATAAATATCTTGAAGTATGGATTCTAGCCATAAATACTTGGTTTCATATAGAATAGCAATATTAATGCGCAAAGAATCATTAGATATGATTTCAGGGTCATTCGAGATCATGGTAGTGTAACCAGTTTTTATAGGATTGAAATGTGGTCCAGCTACAGTAATATTCATCATATTTTTTGACAAAGATTTGTCATAGGTCAAATCAGAATTTAATAAAGAAATGAGGTGATTAAAAACAGAATCCTTAAAAGCGATGTAAGAAATATTTCTTTCGTGGTCCTCTAGGTCTTCAACCAAATTATTTCTAATTTCTGAAAGTATTTTTACTTCCTTTTTCTTTGATTTATGCTGCTCATTTAAATTGTTGATTTGTAATGCAATCAAAATTCCTATCACGACAAGTACAATCTCTCCAATAGCATATTTCAAATACCTGCTAGTATTATTTTTTTCCATCAAGTCGAATCGAATTTTTCTAAAAAAATTAATCATTGCTTTTTCTTTGCTCAATTGAACTCGGACAATGTTGTATAAATAGGTTTCATTTTGAACCTATTGTTTCTAATTGTTCTAAATTTTTATTTGAACCAACCCCGCACCATAATTGTAAAAATATCATCGAGTGATTCATCAATGTTAAAACCCAGAGGATCATATACTTATTGAAATCAGAAGTCAAATAAATTCTCTAAAATTTCTTGTTTTAATCCTTGATCTTGAAGCCATTCTGCAAAAGCATTATGCCCCCCGACTTTAGCATGATGCAAAAGTGTAAATCCATGTGGGCCGTATGATTTTAAGAGTTGTGGATGAATCTTCAATAAATCTTTTACAAAATCTGTAAATCCTAAAAATGTAAAATTGAAAATATCCATACGTGCACCACGTGCTATGAGCACATTTGCAATATCTTTTCTTCCCATATGTGATGCTCCACCAATGGCTGTTTCAAAATCTCCTCTGGCTATTTGACTGGCACAATTTAGGATTAGTGGTTTAGCTTCAATTATTCTAATAGTTTCGTCTATATTACTATGAGCCGCTCCAACAAATTCATCAATTTCTTCAGCATTAAAAAGTGAAGACTCCATGAGATGCTCAAATCTTGGAAGCAGGAAAAATGAGCTAGTAGCAGTAGCACCGGTTTTTAAAAATTCTTTACGTTTCACAGAATGGTTTTTATGAATCTAACAAATTTAAACCCACAAGAGCGCTTACAAGTTAATATCTATGCCCATTTACTAACTTTTCCACAATGGAATAAATGTTTACCATCCGTTTAACAAAAGAATGAATAGAAAAGGATGGGCATTGCATTTACAATTTATTAAACAAGGCATGAGATGCTAAACATAAACAAATGAAAATTCAGAAAATATAGAGCATTGATTGATGTCGCGATTTACAATATTTCTTCCCTGAGCAATTTGAAACTCTACTTGCTCATACTCAATTCATTATCAATCAAATCTGTCACCTTTACAAGTTGTTTTTGAGCGTATTTATATGTCCTAATGTGCTGGCTGGTTTCATTTAAAGTAAAACCACAATAATTTTTGATTTCAACACCGTAAAAAAACTTTGAATCGATGGCTTTTAATTTAGTCATATCGACTTTTGTAAGCAGCATTGGAAAGTAATTATCATCTAATGCTTGTAAGAAATTCTTTTGCATGTTGTCAATTGAATCATAGACTTTAAGCAATCGCAGTAACTCTTTTTTAGTCTTATCAGAATCGATTAACTTGAGATCACCACTTTGCAATAATGAAATTAGTGTGAAATTATCCGGTGTAAAAAAATCATAATTCCCTATCTCAATAATCTTTTCAAGTACGCTATCTATTGGAGCAGTTCTATCAATCAATTCAAGCGCGTTACTTAATTTTTCACTTTTAGCTTCATTGTTCCTTATATTACCTGAGAGCCTCAAACTATCCGTTTTGAGATCATGTCTAATATCAGTTAAATAGCTAATTTTTTCTTGTTCGTTCTTCGTATTTATAGCCACATTGTTCAACCAAAATGCAATACTAATCCCTATTATTACAATCATTAATTCAATAAAATAATTAACCCAATCCACTTCTTTTTTTATTCCCATATAATCTAAGCTAAGACTTTAATAAACATTACTATGAATACTTTTATCCGTTTTAGAACCAACAATTGGACTTTCTTATTTGCATGACATTCTAAAATCTATTTTGGTCCTCACTTGTTGAAAACTTGGAAGTCATCTACATTCAAAACGTCATCAGCCCGATTTTACACCAAAATCCATTCATAACAAATCAATAAGTTAAATGAATATCTAATGTTTTGCATTCGGACTTAAAGTGGTAACAGGTCTATCGCAGTCCTTATTTTACTTTTCACACAATGATGAAACTCTTTATGAAGCATAAATTGAAGGTCTAATGTAATTGAATAGGCCTCTTGTAAAAGTCGAAGAAACCAAGCTGGAGCATTATTTTCTTCCAAAGAGAGTGGAAGAAATCTTTGACATGAGATTCTTGTCAACTAAGGTATTTTCATTTGCATTCTTTCGTGCTTCCATTGTTTTTGCCAATTCTTTGATCAATCCTGGTCTTTTTTCCACAATAGGTCGAAGATTATCTGCAGAAACTTCTATCATAAGAGCAAAGTCTATGGCACGTACAGCCGCTGTCCTTTTCTCTCCTGTCAGAAATGAAAATTCACCTATCACCGCTCCTTTTTGTAGATTAGCAAGTACTTGATCTACTTCATCAATTCGTGACACTACCTCCAAGGTTCCTTCATGTAATACGAAAAGAGAGGACCCTTCACGCCCTTGTACTATGATTCTTTCCAAATGCCCTAATTCAATTGGCCTTGCACGTTTTGATAGATCTTTCAGTTCATCCTCTTGCAATGTTTTGAAAATAGAAACTGTAGATAGGGTCGAGTATATTTTTTCGAAAGGAAATCGTTCTGTGGATGAATCTTCGCGTTCTTCTACATCGATTCCTTCATTGTAACCATCTTGATTTTGTAAGTACTTTAGTCTTCCATAGTTTTTCATAAGGAAGTTTTCTAAAATGCTTGCTGAGGAAGGGACACATTCGTTTCCTGTATATTCCATGAATCCTTTTTCTCGAGCCCATTCTGCCACATGATTCATTGATTCCTTATACTCTCTACAGGCAGAGAGGTAAAGGCCATCCTGATCCCCAAAAGAGCCACTAAACTTTTTAGGAATAAGTCTGAAACCAAAATAGTTGCCACGCTCATGCCATAGCACGAATTTTTTAACATCTTTTGTAAGATAATTTAGCTCAGGAAAAGCTTCTTGATCCATTTTAAGTACTGCACGCTCTGCATCTCTAAATACTCTGTGCCAGGTCTCTTGTGAGTTATGAATATTTACCCCAGCCAATTCTATGGCATGCTTTAAATCATCGTGATGGGCATGTAAAAATAAAAGTGTTGTAGCTTTTTTACGGAGAAGATTAGTAAAGCTTACAGGCATATTGGCATTAGGTCTAAAACCTGAAATATCCATTTTTCTCGCTTTCCATACTTTCTCCCATGCTGGAATGTCAATACGATCACGAATCTCTTTGAAGTAAGGAGAATGATCAAATATCTCACGTTCACTTTTTGTCAATAAGTCCTTTCCTTTTTCTTTGACCACTTCAATGATACCTAAGCATGTCAGTAATTCTAAATACAAACCAACTCTGAGAAGCCACCCTGGATCAGTGAGCATCCTTTTTTCTTCCACGACATCCCCAATTATCGCTTTCATATAAAGGTTAGCTTTTTCTGTACCAATGCAGAGTACAGGAAACCAAGGATGATATTCAATGCCAATCTCTCTTCCTGTATTAGCTTTTTCTACCTGAAGAGTCGTATCCCAGCCGATCAGGTCATCCATAACTCTTTTATAGAGCGAACCAAATAACGGTTCATTATAGATTTCAAAAAAATGTTGATCAGAGCTCACCTTTACCCCTTCATATTCCAAATCCAACTGCACTTTAAAATTCTCAAAAAACAAAGACGAAAATTCAAAAAGATCTCTATCAGAATTGATTTTTTTCGCAGCATTAAACAACCTATTTACAGGAATACTCAGCGTCCATGCTTCTGATATCATTTCTCGATTTTCATACCTGTCATGTATTCTACCAGTTAACATTTCATTTCCCTTGTGCTCAGGTTCCACCTTGGTGTATTCCCATCCAGGTACGATATAGCTTTTGTTTTTGGTCTTGTCTATTAACGAAATAGTTACATATATAGAAAGCCTTTCTGGTAAGAGGTAAATAGATCGGTCCCCTTTAAATATTCTGTAAAGGAAATTTATTTCGTCTTTTGAATTTTCAGAATACAAAGCAACTTCTTCACTCGAACCTAAACCTGGATAAAAAGCCTCATCAAATGATCTTCGGCCTGGAATAAAAGGAACAATTTTCAGATTGTAACCTAAGATCTCCCGATTAGAATTGTATAACTCAATATGTCGTGTTAATATAAATTTTTCTCACTTTCTGAAGTATTCTCAACATCTATCTTGAGTAAGTGATTCAATGCTTTGAGATAATCTTGAAGATTCATTCGATATTATTATTAATATTTAAATGCAGTGTTTATTAGGCTAAATGATCGAAGGATCTAATTTTTATTTTTCTAATTAATTAGTTTTCGAAAGTAATAAAATTGCTGTGATATCAACATTAAATATTATTGAAAGATAGATTCATTGTATGAATCTTATAATCTATTGCCCAACTTCAATTAGTCAATGCTTTCTAAATAAAAGTGGTACGGATTTTCAAAATCACATCCAAACATCTCAGCTCATCCATGATTAAAAAGGTTGGATCTATTGAATGTCATTATTATTGTTAATTCTATCGGATTATGTTTCTTTCTCAAAACCTTTAAAATTCTTAGACAATTTAGTTATCCATTACCTTATATAATAAACAGTACACAAAATCTAAAAAAAAGTAGATTTTAATATTTTTTATCAAAGCATCAATTCAACAAAAAGACAAAGAAGCGTTTATACACTCTTTTATATCCATTAGAAGAAAAGAATTCGAAGCATTCGAATGCCAATGAGGTATTACAGTCAATTGTTACTTTCATTTCTGAACAAATAGGTTGAGATGGACTATTGTCAAGAAGAGGTAAAGAATATGTGAGACCTGATTCCTACTTTTGCCAACATGGACATCTTAAAAGCAGTAATCCTTGGAATAGTGCAAGGTCTCACAGAATTCCTTCCTGTAAGTAGCAGTGGGCATCTAGAAATATTGAATCATTTCATGCCTAGTGATGGAGCATTAGACTCTGATCTAACGATGGTAGTTATTACACATTTAGGTACAGCATTGAGCATCGTATACGTATTCAGAAAAGATATCATCAATATTTTAAAATCACTCGTCACCTTTAATAGAAATGAAGACTTTGAAATAAGTATGAAGATACTCTTGTCTATGATTCCTGCTTTATTTATTGGGTTGGCTTTTGAAGAACAAATAGAAGCTCTTTTTGCTTCTAACACATTAATTTATGTAGGTATTTTTCTATGTGTCACAGCCCTAGTATTATGGTTCACCCCAAAAATAAAGACAGAGGGTGTCATAACTTTTCCAAAAGCATTTGGTATAGGAATAGCACAGGCCATCGCCATATTACCAGGAATATCTCGAAGTGGCATGACCATAGCCACCGCATTATATCTAGGTATAGATAGAGTGAAAGCAGCACGTTTTTCTTTTTTAATGCTTCTTCCAGTGATTTTCGGGAAGGTCATATTGGATGTAGCAGGTGGAGAATTAGTAGTTAACAGTGGTAATGCTATAATTCTTTTTGCAGCATTGATGTCATCATTTATTGTAGGCATAGTGGCTTGTAAGTGGATGCTTAAGATTGTTCAGAATGCCAAGTTGAGTTATTTTGCTATCTACTGCTTTATTGTAGGGGCCTTGGTAATTTCTACTTCTCTATTCTAAAAAAAGATTTTGGTTTCATTATAGGTACATTTTACAATGATTAGACTTATCAGTGTATAACTTCGCCTCAATGATACTTATGAGATCTTTTTATGCCTTTATTCTAGTTGTTTTTCTGAAGATAAATGGAATAGCCCAGCCAAACTTCGTTGTAATCATCTCTGATGATATGGGCTGGAATGGCACTTCAGTGCAAATGCACGAAAATCGAACTGATTCAAAAAGCGGTCTGTATTTTACGCCTAATATTGATAGCCTAATGGCTAAAAAAGGGCGGGTATTCACCAAAGGATATGTAGCAGCTTCAAAATGTGCTCCCTCTAGATGTGCAATTCAAACCGGTAAGAGCGCACCAAGAAATCATTTTACTGAAACTGGAAGCGGATTGTCTTCTGGGGAAATAATGACTGCTGCTGCAACAGACCGAGATATTAATCCATCGGACACTACTCTAGCCGAATGGCTAAAACAAACTGGACAAGGATACACTACTGCCCATTTTGGAAAATGGCATCTAGGATCAAATGGGCCAGGCGATCATGGTTTTGATAGAAGTGATGGAAATACCGGTAACAATGACGGGGAAAATGGTGGAGATGCTCAAGTCGATCCAAAAAAAATGACGGAAATCACAGACTCATCCATTGCATTTATAAATGATTCAAAGTTAGCTTCATCACCATTTTATCTGCAAGTGTCGCACTATGCTGTACATGCTAGTGTAGAATACAAACAGGACACTAGAGACTTATATGATTCTGCAGAACGTCCAGAGGATCCTTCAGGTAATCATGACAATAAAGACTTCGCAGCCATGACAGAAAATTTTGATGAGGCTTTAGGTAGATTGGTGAAACACATTGAGGATGAAGGGTTAGCTGACAATACCTATATCGTCTTTATTTCAGATAATGGTGCTTCGAACGGTATGTCCAGCAATGCACCTCTAAAAAGAGGTAAAAATCATTTATTTGAAGGTGGAATCAGAGTACCTTTTATTGTCAGGGGCCCATGGGTCACTCCCAATAGTTATCAAGAAACTCCTGTTGTTACATACGATCTATTCCCCACTTTTGCGCATCTCACGTGTGTACATACACCTCTTCCTGATAGTATGGATGGGATTAACATTTCTAATCTATTTAATGAAACTTATTCTTTTGAAAGAGAAGAACCACTCTTCTTTCATAGCCCTCATTATGGTTCTAGTGGTAAGATTCCAAGTGGAGCTACAATAGAAGGGGATTATAAATATTTTGTAGATTATGAGTCAGGTGAAATGACACTTCACAATATTCATAATGACATTGAAGAAGCTTTAGACAGTTCATCTCATTATCCTAATCTTCATATGGCACTCTGGATTAAACTTAGAGATCACTTATTAGAAGGGTCTGCTAGAATGGCAGTGACCAATGAAGCTCACTTAAATTTTATGGGTGTTGCAAATGATGCGGATAATGATGGCTTACCTGACGATTGGGAAATGGCTCAATTACTCACTTATCATTTAGGCCCTAATGATGATCCAGATATGGATGGCGATAATAATCAGACAGAACATACCAATGGCACTGACCCACTAAAACATAAAGATTTTTTTCTTACTTGTGAGGACGAGTATGATCTAGATAATTGGGCGGTAGCAACAGATCACTACGTCCCTGCACGTCAAACTATTACTTCATCCAAGACTTATAGTGGACTAAATGAAGTAATATATTCTGCACAAGACAGTATAGTATTAAATGCTGGGTTTACAATAGAACTGGGTGTGGTATTCGAATCAGTTTTGGAAAGCTGTCAGTAGATATAACCTTCGTAAATAACACTTTTTGGTTACTATCTCCATCGTGAATTAGATTTCTTTCTATTGGCAAAAAACTCTTGCTTCCTTCTTTGTTTTTCTTTGTTCCAATCTTTCTTCTCAGCTGCAGTCATAGGCCTTTCTGTTTGTGGATATGGGTTCTCTTTTATGACTTTTATTTTCTTTTTAATGAGTTTTTCGATATCTCTTACATATTCATTCTCTTCTGGTTCACATATTGAAATTGCCACTCCTTCTTCCCCTGCCCTACCTGATCTTCCTATACGATGTACATAAGTCTCAGCTTCATTTGGAACATCATAGTTAATGACATATTTAAGCTTTTGAATGTCAATACCTCTAGCAGCTATATCCGTCGCTACTAATATTCTAAGTCCTCCATCTTTGAATGCTTTCAGTGCCTTCTGTCTTTGATTTTGAGCCTTATCACCATGGATAGCTGCTGATTTTATATTATGTTTTTTGAGATTTCTAGTAATTCTATCTGCACCATGTTTTGTACGAGAAAAAAGCAATACCTGATCCATATCTCTATTTTTTAGGAGATGAAGAAGCAAGTCATTTTTAGTTTTCTTATTCGTGTAATAAAGGTATTGTTGTATGGTTTCTGCTGCAGATGAAACTCTTGCCACTTCTACCTTTATAGGGTTATTCAGTATCTGTCTTGATAGTTTTATAATATTATCTGGCATTGTAGCAGAGAAAAACAAAGATTGCTTTTTCTCAGGAAGAATCTTAAGAAGCTTTTTGATATCATGAATGAACCCCATATCTAGCATACGATCCGCTTCATCTA
>DKPS01000191.1 GCA_002471345.1 Saprospiraceae bacterium UBA7328 | reverse complement strand
CTATTCTTACAGATTTTGAAAACACAGGTACTGTAGGGTTTGAAAACAGGCTCAGAAAAGAAATAAAACGTGTATCTAGTTTGACAACCGAGCATTAATCCAACTAACCATTGTACCAATTACTTCTTCTTTCTCAGGTTCATTAATCAATTCATGATAAAGACCATCCCAAATTTTCAGTTCCTTATCTTCCGAACTACAATTTTCATAAAACCATTCTGTTCCTTTGGGGTCTGTCAATTGATCAGCTGAGCCATGCATAAATAGTGCTGGTCTGCTGAACAAGTTTGCAATGCTATTCGTCTTTTTCACTCTCAATATGATCTCTGCAGCTAATCTCATTTTCATTCCACCTCTGTAGACTTTGGGATCATTATCATAGTCAGATACTACCTCAGGGTCTCTAGAAATATCTTGGCTTCCTATAGTTTTAGTTTTAGTATGAGCCATTATTTCACTAAGTAAAGGAGCAATGGATTGAAGAATAGGTGAGTCATTAATTTTTAACGCTGCTCCCGAGGTAATCACACCATGAAGGTCTTCGGGCCTATACAATGTACAATATGAAGTTACAATAAGACCTCCCATACTATGTCCAAAAAGAAACTGTGGGACATCCTCAACTTTATATTCATCCATTACTCTTTTGAGGTCCCAGACATATTGATCAAATCTCTCTATGTAAGCTCTTTCTCCGCCAGATTTGCCATGACCTGCATGATCATGTCCAATAACAGAGAAACCTTCTTTATTTAATTTTTTGGCTAGAGGCTTGTATCGAGATATGTGTTCAGCATAACCGTGGACTAAAAATATTTGTGCTTTAGGACTATCAACATTCCAGTTTTTGACATGTAGATTTTCACCTGTACTACTTACAATCATTATCTCCTCAGTTTGATTTTCTAAAAAAAGTTACCCTAAAAACAAAAGGGCTGCAAATATTTTGCCGCCCTTTTTTGAATATTTTTTATTGTAATGTTTATTCTACCTAATTACAGAAAGACTAAACTTATTATATTCATTCTTCTTCATTCGCCTCTTTTGGAGGTTCTTCTTTGTTGTTAGGTATGGCTAAAGCTTCATTAACTTCAGATTGCTCCTCTGTTACTGGTGCTTCAGGTACGGTTGAGGATGTTGTAACTTTCTTTGTTTCTTTAATGTCCGCCGCCGCTTTTTCAAATTTCTGTGAATCTGCTTCAAGTTTTTCTTGAGTTTCTTTAATATCCGCCGCTATTTGTGCTTTTACTTCCTTCTTTTCTTTCTTGATCTCTGCATTTTCCTTTCTCTTTTCTTCTCTTACTTTCTCAGATTCAATTTTTGACTCCAATTCAGTTTTGGTTTTAAGCATTTCTGTAAGCTTCTCATCCTTAGACTTAATTCTTTCTTGAATCATAGCCAGTTTTGCTTGTCTTAACTGAGCTTCTAACTGTCCATCAGTATTATTGATTCTTTTATTTTGAAAATCTATTTCCTTTTTATCTCGATTTATGGAGGTCTCCATTTTACCTATAGCTGCTAACAGACCTTCATATCTTCTTTGGAGTCTTGAAAGAGCAGATGCATCTCCTGGCTTGTCACCATACTTTTTAGCCTTTACTTTCTTAAAAGCCCCATCTAATTTTTTCCAAACCTTATTTCTATCTCTTCTTGTAAAGTCTGTATCTCTAAATTGGCTCTGTAAGTTCTTAAGTTCATTAAATATAGGTTGGAGTCCTAGGCCTTTGGTAATTCTGTCTTCTATATCATCAAGTTTTTCCGTGAATGACTTCAAATGAGTCTCTGATATGGTCTGAAATTCTGAATCCATAACTTTTTTAAGAGTTTTCATTTTCTCAAAAAGTTCATTCGTACTATTTCTTAAATCATTTGCATGTTCTCTAAACAAATTCTTTTCTCTTACTTGAGATTGGACTTTGCTCCAAAACCCTTTCATTTCTTCCCATATTCCATTATCAAATTCAGTTAACCCTTCTATTCTTTCTTTGATTTCCTGGACTTCGTCCTTTAACGATTCCGATAGTTTGTTAGAAAGAACGACAAAATGCCATTCTGTCTTTGCCCTGTTGACAATATCTGTTCTATCTGTTTTAAGATTGTCAGGAAGGACACTCTCTGCCATTTTAAGCTCTCGTGTTATTGATTCGAAACCGTCGGGAAAAGGTACTTGTCCTCCATCACGCCATATATTCATCATCTTATTGTAAAACTCCTCAGTAGCAAGAGCCTCATTAAAAGTGTGGATTCCTATCTGGTTATCTTTTTCAAGCAGTTCTATGGCCAATAAAAGTTTTTCATCTTTTTCATTAGCACCCCAAAGCACAATTTTAGTTTTCATGTTACAGCGTTTTTGGTCTCTTCTGTATTTATTTTCTAGCTCTGATTTTAAATCAGTGCATGTTCTTTCTTTTTAAGAACCCCTTCATTCATAAGGTGCTCAGCTATCTGTACAGCATTCGTTGCCGCACCTTTCCTCAAGTTATCAGCTACAATCCAAAGATTCAAGCCTTTTTCAATAGAATTATCTCTTCTAATCCTTCCAACAAAGACATCATCTTTGTTTTTTGCCATTAATGGCATAGGGTAAACATTGTTTTTAATATCATCTAAAACAACAATTCCTGGAGAATTTTCCAAAAGGTTTTTCACCTCTTCAACATCAAAATCTTTGTCAAACTCAATATTTACAGATTCTGAATGTCCTCCATTTACTGGCACTCTTACTGCTGTGGCGGTAATGTGTATGTTTTCTTCACCAATGATTTTCCGTGTTTCATTGACCAGCTTAAGCTCTTCTTTTGTATATCCATTGTCATAAAACACATCACAATGTGGTATGCAATTTTCAAATATTGGGTGAGGGTAAGCATCATCATCATTAATTTCTCCATTTCGTTCTGCGTCATATTGCTTCACCGCTTTCATTCCCGTACCGGTATAAGACTGATATGTAGAAATAACCAACCTCTTAATTCCATATGCTTTGTGAAGAGGCCCAAGCGTAACGACCAATTGTATTGTAGAACAATTAGGGTTAGCAATGATCTTATCATTTGATGAAAGATCATTTCCATTAATTTCTGGTACCACTAACTTTTTATTTGGATCCATCCTCCAGGCAGAAGAGTTGTCAATTACAGTAGTACCAACTTCTGCAAATTTTGGAGCCCATTCTTTAGATGTCGCACCTCCAGCAGAAAAAAGAGCAATATCCGGTTTCATTTGGATAGCCGTAGCCATGCCTACTATAGAATAATCCTTTCCATCAAATCTGACAGTTTTGCCAATAGATCTCTCTGATGCTACAGGAATGAGCTCTGTGATAGGGAATTTTCTCTCTTTTAAAACTTCCATCATTACGCCTCCGACTAACCCTGTGGCTCCTACAAGTGCTATTCTCATATCTACTCTCTATCTTAATATATTTAATAAACGAAGATACTCCGTTAACGGTTAAGAATCTAAATTTGTGCCAATGCGCATATTTCTAAATAAATATTTATTCTTTTTAATTTTCTTCCCTTCTCTTTGCCATACACAGGTCGATGATTCATTTGAAATGGAATTTATTGATTCAATTTTTTGGAAAGGTGATTATGGTGACTTTAGAATAGATAAAGGCCAACTGAGACTGGCAGCTGCTCCTAACAAAGGAAGATCAAGTCTCTATACAAAGGTTTCTGATCTCCCATTAGAAGCACAATGGAATATTGATGTAAAACTCAATTTCAACCCTTCGGGTCAGAACTTTCTAAACATATGGTTGGTTGCTGATTCTTCAAATATTGAAAGTGCCGATGGATATTTCATTACGATGGGCGAAAATGGAAACAATGATGCACTAACTATTAATCAAAAAGAAAATGGTGAAGAATTTATAATAGCCGTTGGGAATGATGGGGCTGTCGCAGAAAAACCAAATGTATCTATATCTATAAGACAATCTAAAGATGGGCTGGCACAGTTGATGGCAACGGATGAAAGCGGAATATCAGAGACCATAGATTTTAGTTTAGATCCCTTCGCTTCGTTCTATTTTATTTTGGACTGCCATTATACCTCTAGCAGGGCTGATGAATTCTTTTTCGATAATTTTTATGTTGGGCCCTTCATAGTAGATGTCGATTCTCCTTCCATTATTGATTTTCACGTTGATGAATCTTCAGTTTTACTAGAATTTAACGAAACCATTGATTCCTCCAAGGTCAGCGTAGACAATTTCACTTTTTCGCCTTTTCTAGAATTAAAGGAAATTGAATTCTTACAATCCAATGCAATTAAAATTATTGGCAATACCCTCTTTAAAGCTAATCAGGCCTATTTGTTAGAAGTAAAAAGCATAAGCGATTTGTCAGGTAACTTATTAGACACTTTAATCAATTTTAACATATTACCAAGAGCAAACCAAAGAGATCTAATAGTAAATGAAATCTTATTCAACCCAAAAGGAAATGGCTCAGACTACGTGGAAATAGTCAATAACACAGATTTAGAAATTTCTCTTGATGATATTTATTTAGGAAATACTGACAATGGACAAAAGGAAAAAATAATCAATCCACAATCTATACTGCCACGTGAAATTCTTCTGTTCACAGAAAACAGAGAAAACATCACTTCAGTTTATAGTTCACATTCAGTAAATCAAATTTATGAGCAAAGCCTTCCCCGTTTTAATAATGATAATGGGAATGTTTCTATTGGAAGAATGATAGATGGCGATCTCATAAGTATTGATGGCTATGATTATGATGAAAAAGACCACCTCTTTCTTCTCGATGAGGAAGACGGAGTTAGTTTAGAAAGAATAGATGTAAATGATCCATCTGAAGATGAAAATAATTGGACCTCGGCAGCCTCTTCAGTTGGTTTTGGAACACCGGGGCTTATAAACTCTGCATCTAATCAAAGAACAACGAGTCAACAGAAAATAATTACTGTTACCAACAAAGTTTTCTCTCCTAATAAGGATGGTAATGATGACTATGCTTCATTTTCATATGAATTGCCACAAGGGTATATAGGTAATGCGACTGTTTTTGATCTATCTGGTAGAGAAATCAATAAAATATGGAAGAATGAATCTTTATCTACATCAGGTGAAATAATTTGGAATGGCATAAAAAACCTTGGAGACATTGCGTCAGAAGGTATTTACATTGTACTATTCGAAATGTTTAATTTAGAAGGAGTGGTTTTAAGACAAAAAGAAGAGGTTGTTTTGGTAAAAAGATAAATATATTATCATTTTATATAATGTGTTTTGGGTTGATTGCTATATCTTTACCAATCAACAATGTCATATTTTGGATAAAGACACATATCGAACTAAGGGCCTAAGAAAAAAACTTGTCCAGACATTAATTCAAAAGGGCATTACCAATCGTGCCGTAATAGATGCCATAGGAAGAGTGCCGCGACATTCATTCTTGGAACCGGTGTTTGAAGAATGGGCATATAAGGATGTAGCATTTCCGATAGATGCTGATCAGACCATCTCCCAACCATTCACCGTGGCTATGCAGTCTTCTCTACTTGAAGTGAAAAGAGGAGATAAAATCTTAGAAATAGGAACAGGATCGGGGTATCAAGCTGTAATTCTTTCTGAAATTGGTGCAAAAGTCTACACTATCGAGAGACAAAAGGTTCTTTTTGAAAGAACATCAAAAAGACTAGTAAATATGGGCTACAATCAAATTCGCACACTTTTTGGTGATGGATGGAAAGGAGCTGAAAGATTTGCCCCTTTTGACAAAATTATTATCACAGCTGCTGCAAGTGATATTCCGAAAATACTTTTAGATCAGCTAAAAGTTGGTGGAATTATGATTATTCCTTTAGGAAGTGAAGAACAAAAAATGATGAAAATCAAAAAGAAGGACCATTCTACATTTACTAAACAAGAATTTGGAACTTATAGGTTTGTACCAATGCTTACAGGAGTAAACTCATAAATACTGTTAAAGCCCCGCCGCCTTAGATATTTCTAACATTCTATTTATCGATGCTACCCCTTTTTCTATAACCCAATCTTCTAGAATAATCTCTGGAAGCTCATATTTCATACATGTGTATAATTTCTCCATTGTGTTACGCTTCATATGAGGGCAATCATTACAAGCACATGTATTATTAGGTGGAGCGGGAATGAAAGTTTTATCAGGTGATTTCAATTCCATCTGATGAATGATCCCTGCTTCAGTAGCTACGATAAATGTATCATTATCATCTTCATGAGTATGACGCAATAATTGACTAGTAGATCCAATAAAATGTGCTTTTTCCAGAATATGAGCTTCGCATTCAGGATGAGCTATAAGTTTGGCTTTTGGATGTCGAGACAGGAGTTTCGTGATTTTTTCATTTGAAAAAATCTCATGCACCATACATGTTCCATTCCAAAGTATAAGGTCTCTTCCCGTTTTCTTTTTTAAATACGCCCCGAGGTTTCGATCTGGGGCAAATATGATCCCCTTGTCTTCAGGAACACTGTCTACAACGATTTTAGCATTAGATGATGTGCAGCAAATGTCAGTCAGTGTTTTAAGTTCTGCGGTGCAATTAATGTAACTTATCACCACGTGATCAGGATACTTTTCTTTGAACTTTCTAAAAAGATGAGGCGGACATGAATCTGCCAAAGAGCATCCGGCTTTAAGGTCTGGGAGTAAAACTTTTTTCTCTGGGCTCAACATTTTAGCCGTTTCTGCCATAAAATGGACTCCTGCAAAGACAATTATTTCTGCATCTGTCTCAGCTGCTTTTTGTGCCAGCCCTAGGCTATCTCCAATATAATCGGCAACATCCTGTATTTCGGATTCTTGATAATAATGAGCCAAAATAATAGCGTTCTTTTCTTTCTTAAGGTTTTCTATTTCCGCTACAAAGTCCATTTCAGGATCCAAATCTAATCTGAGATACCCTCTTCTATCGAGATTTTTCTTGGCTATTTCTAATGATGTAGAAGACATGTTGTGGATTTGTTACAATTATTAAAATGTAGATGACGTGGGAATGGTTTCCTTATTCATGAATAAATGTAAATAATAATTTTCTCAGGTCTACTTTCATTGTCTTTGATCATTCAATACTTTGGTGCAAATAATTGTAGTTTTATTTTCTACTACATCCATGTCTAATATATGAAGCAATTATTACATTTTTTTTTAATGATTTTCTCTCTGAATCTTACTGCCCAGTTTTCACTAATCAATGAAGATGGAAGTGATTATAGTACCATAGAGAATTATGAGGTAGAGAAACTAGACAACCAAAAACTAAGGAAAGAAAACGAAACAAAGGATTTTTCGGCATTAACTTTTGCCAAAGCTATTGATGTAAATATTGATTGTGTCAAAGATGGTTCTTGGGAATCTATTCCTAACAACAGATTGCTTTGGAGACAGAGGATCCAGTCTCCTGGTGCGACCTCCATTAACCTAGCATTTGACAAGTATATAATGCCAAGAGGTGGATACATGATCATTTTTACTGCTGACAAACAATATATGGCCGGCCCCTTCACTGACTTTGATAATAAGACTAATGGCCAACTGTGGTCTCCCATTATTCCATATGATGATATTATTATTCAAATTGTTATTCCAAGCAAGTCTTTGGACCAACTTCAATTATCTATAGGAAAGATTAATCATGGATTTTTAGAATCTAGACAAAAATCCCTTTCGCAGTCATGCAATCTTGATGTAATATGTGGAATTGATGATGGTTTTCCTGAGGTAGAAAACTATAGAGATGTAATACGTTCTGTTGGGGTCTATTCTATAGAAGGTACACTAATATGTTCCGGAGCATTGGTCAATAATGCCAAAAATAATTGCTTACCCTACTTTTTAACGGCAGACCATTGTGGCATTACAGAAAACAATGCATCTAGTGTAGTGGTACATTGGAAATTCGAGAATCAAATCTGTAGAGATACTAATTCTGTTCAAAGTGGAGGGAATGGTGATGGACGTCTTGATATTTTTAATACAGGAGCCAAAATTGTGGCAAGCAACCCACTTTCAGATATGGTGCTTTTAGAATTGGATGCAGATGTCCCTGTTGAAGCAGATCCACACTTTGCTGGTTGGAACAATTCAAGTAACCCTTCGTCTAGTGCGGTTGTAATTCATCATCCAAATACTGATGAGAAAAGAATAAGTTTTGAAAATGATCCTATTACTGTATACGAAGATGACGATGCTTTTTGGTATGTAGAAAACTGGGAAATTGGGACAACAGAAGGAGGTTCCTCGGGAGCGCCACTTTTTAACCCTGACCAACAAATCATAGGACAAGTATTCGGTGGAGAAGCAAGTTGTGGGAATGGCCTTTGGGACATTTTTGGTCGGTTTGATATCTCTTGGGAAGGGGATGGGTCACCGAAAGGAAGTTTAAATGCTTGGTTAGATCCAGATAATACTGGCATCTCTCAGCTTCAAGGAAAGAATTGCTCTGCTATTCTGACTGTTAGTGACAGGGTTGTAAGTATTTGTAATCAAATTAATACAGAATATTCTATAACCCTAAGTGCCAATAATGGGTTTTCTTCCGTTGCAAATTTATCCTATGAGGTTGATGGTAATAGCGATGGAATTTCGATTTCTTTTGCAGACTTACAAATTGGTCCAGATCAAACCATTACTGCAAATATTTCTGTAGACAACTCAGCTGCTCAAGGAGAGTATGAAATCAAGTTTGTTGCCGATGAGGCTATAACTCAGACAATTACATTTATTACTCTTCATGTATCTCAAGAGATTCCGAATATGGTAACACGAATTAGTCCAGATGAAGCAGCTACGGTTGGCACTCAAATAACTTTACAGTGGGTTGATGATTTTGAATTTTATGATATGGAACTTTCAAAAAATCCAAATTTTAACTCTTTGGTCTTTAGTCAAAAAGAATCATCACCTAACTTTTATGAATTAGGAAATTTAGATCAGGAGACAGAATACTATTGGAGAGTAAGGGGCATCAATGCTTGTGGAACTGGCATCTGGTCAAACTTCACTTTTGAAACAGGAAAAATAGAGTGTACCACTTATACTGCCTCTGATCTGCCCAAAATTATAACTGAAGACGACAGAAACACCGTCATTTCGACTATCAACATCCCTACAAATCAAGCTATTTCAGATGTTAATATCATAAGTATTATTGGGACTCATAGTTGGGTAGGAGATCTTCAGTTCAGACTTGAAAGTCCTTCTGGTAAAGAGATTATCCTTCTTAATCAAGAATGTGAAAGAGCTACTAATTTTCATGTTGGTTTTGATGACAGTGCAGAAACCACTTTCACCTGCCCTCTTGCAGATTCAATGTCACACATACCAGATGGTTCACTTTCTATTTTTATAGATGAGTTGTCTGGAGGTGATTGGAAGTTAAAAGTCCTTGACTTAGAAGAGTTTGATGGAGGGTCCTTTGATAGTTGGACAATAGAAGTGTGTACAAATGTTTCCAAGAATTCAGTTTCAACTGAAGACTTATCAGAAACCAAATTTAAAGTTTATCCCAACCCTGCTAGAGATGTCATTTTCTTAAAACTAGAAGACAATGTTAATAAGTGGAGTTACTTGATCCATGATGCCATTGGTTCTTTAAGACAAAAAGGAAATTTAGAACGTGCTATTGAAATAAATGACTTGGAAAATGGCATCTACTTTCTTCAAATTAGAGATGGAACCAGAGTTCTAGGAATAGAAAAAATTATCATTTCAAAATAGAATAATGCTAAGAATAGCGATGATTGCTCATGATGGTAAGAAAGCAGAAATGGTTGCCTTTGCACTTCAAAATAAAGAAAAGCTTAACCAATGCACACTCTTTGGCACAGGTACTACTTCTTCACACATATCCAAAGCAGGAATAAAAATAAAACCTCTATTATCCGGACCTATGGGTGGCGATGCCCAGATAGCAACACTAACAGCTACAGAAGCTCTTGATATGGTCATATTCTTCAGAGACCCTTTAGATAAACATCCACATGAACCTGACGTACAAATGCTCATGAGGATCTGTGACGTGCATAATGTGCCATTGGCAACTAACCCTGCTGCTGCTGCTTTGTTTTTAAAAGGGATTATTTAGATACATTTTGACAACTGACGATTATAAAAACCTACTTCCTTCTCTTCCTCGAGAACCTGGAGTGTATCGATACATAGATGATCAAGAAAGAATCATCTATGTAGGAAAAGCTAAAAATCTAAAAAATCGTATTGCATCTTACTTTGGTGACAAAAAACACAAAGCTTATAAAACCCGTGTGATGATTAAAAATGCGAATCGTGTAGAGTATACTGTGGTGGACTCAGAGCAAGATGCGCTAATACTAGAAAACACGTTAATCAAAAAACACCAACCCAGATATAACGTCAACCTTAAGGACGATAAGTCATACACTTACATGGTTGTGAAAAACGAACGTTTTCCAAGAGTTTTTTTTACACGAAAACTAATAAAAGATGGATCCACTTATTTTGGTCCTTACACTTCTAAGTGGAAGCAAAGACAAATTTTTGATGTAATAAAAAGTCTCTTTCCTATTCGGAATTGCACATTTAATCTATCTGAGTCAAACATAAACTCCGGGAAATTTAAAGTCTGTTTGGAATATCACATTAAAAACTGTCTTGGGCCATGTGAAAACTTACAAACAGAAGATGACTATAACAATAACATAGACCAAATAAAACATATCTTAAGAGGGAACCTCAAGCCCGTTAAGGACTATCTGAAATCTAAGATGGGAGAACATTCTGAAGCATTAAATTTTGAGAAAGCTTCAATAATTAAAGAAAGATTAGATCTTTTACAAGAATATCAATCCAAGTCTGCCGTGGTAAGTCACACGATAAAAGACGTAGATGTGTTTTCTATCAATACAGAAGATGACCAATTAGCTTATGTCAACTATCTAAAAATTGTGAATGGCCTCTTAATCAATACAGATACCATAGAGCTAACTATGAATCTGAATCAAGAACCAGAAGATGTCTTGAGATATTCTGTTAATTATTTCAGAGAAAAGTATAACAGTATTGCTCCTGAGATGATATTACCTTTTTCAGTAGAATATCCTGAGGAAATAAATCAAACAATTCCTCAACGAGGAGATAAAAAGAAGCTTCTTGATTTATCTGCCAAAAATGTATTCTATCACATGATGCAGAAAAGGAAAGAGAATATATCCAAAATAAAAAAACAAACCCCTGCAGAAAGGATTCTCTCTACTCTAAAAGCAGATTTAGAAATGAATGAAATGCCTTTTCATATAGAATGTTTTGATAACTCTAACATTCAGGGGACAAACCCTGTAGCCAGTTGTGTAGTCTTCAAAAATGCTCGACCAAGTAAAAAGGATTATAGAAAATTCAATATTAAAACTGTAGAGGGTGCGAATGATTTTGCATCTATGGAGGAAGTTGTTTATCGGCGTTATAAAAGATTACTAGAAGAAGAAAAGCCTTTACCCCAACTAGTAGTTATAGATGGAGGAAAAGGTCAATTGAGTTCGGCTATGATAAGTATAGAAAAACTGAATCTCTCAGATCAAATAGTTGTCATTGGAATTGCTAAAAAATTAGAAGAAATCTATATGTCTTATGATCCCGTTCCGCTCTATATTGATAAAAGATCAGAATCTCTGAAACTTATTCAACAGCTTAGAAATGAAGCACATCGTTTTGCGATTAATTTTCACAGAGATCTAAGAAGTAAAAATGCATTTGGATCTGAACTGACGGATATTGGTGGAATAGGAGAGAAAACTGCTCAACAATTGCTCCAGAAATTTGGTAGTGTCAAACGCATAAAAGAGGAGTCTTTGGAGAATTTAGCTGCTGAAATAGGAAACAAGAAAGCCAAAATAGTTAAGGAGTATTTAGAACATCTTTAACCTATCCATCAATTTACTTTAATATGGGGAACATTCTCCAAATTCCAATCAATCACTAACCCTCCAGATATACTTTTGGCTATTTCCTTGCCATACAAAAGTTCGGTAAGATATAATGCCGCTTCAAAACTTTTTGCTCCCCCTGCTGAGGTAATGTATTTCCCATCATGGACGAACAACACTTCACTTTTGACATCTAGTCGAGGAAACATCTCTTTGTATTTATTTATATCAGAAGGAAACGTTGTAGAGGCAACATTTTCTAACAAACCCGCTTTGGCTAAGACGAATGCACCATCACAATGGCTTGTCACATAGGTCGCAGCCTCCCCTGTTTTTTTGACCCATGAGATCATTTGTTCATTCTCTAAATCACTGTCTAGATGATGTTCAGCGCTCGGTACTACAAGAATGTCTATATGTGGAACCGTCTCATTTGTATAATCATAATCTGGTAATATGTACAAGCCCTCGAAAGTTCTTATGGGTGAAAGTGTGTTCGCCACTGTAAAAGTATTCATGGCCTTGATTCCTTCTCTAAATACTGTGTGTTGGAAAATGTCATAAGGAGCGATCAGTTCTGTATTGAAAACTCCATCCATAATTAGAAACCCAACATTGTAATGATCTGGATTGAGTATTGGTTTTTCTTTCATAAACTTGGGACCCTTTTCCTGTTCTATTTTGTTTTGACAACCTAATAGAATGATCATAAGGAAAATCCATAAAAATATTCTCATCGTTAAAATTTTAGAAAATGAAAAGAAAACCCACCTTGACTTGACCATTCTAGAGCAGGTAAAGGAAACTTAAAAATATTTAACACTCCAAATACTGTTTTCAATAGTCTGCTTTGAGTTTTGATTTTCGTCAAATCGATATCTGGTGAAAAATAGACTTGATGATATCTTGGGTATTCTTGTTTCGACAATGTAATTAGATTATTGTTTTCTACCCACTCATTCTCGAATCCCCCATAAAGGTTCTCTGCTCCATATCCAATGGACATATTGAGCCAAGCAGGCCATTTTTGAGCCTTGGAGAGTGAATTAATATTGAATGATACCCAATACGTTTGACTATTATAGTCTTTAAGAAATCGAGAAGCTACACTTTTGCCGAATAGTTCATTAGCCCTTTGGTTTAGTGAAATGTTGTTTCCATTTTCTGCAAGGGCTATTTTTTCATAATTTCTTTTTCCACCAGATACCTTGAACATTATTTTCTGTTCTCCCCATAAAGATTGTTGAATTGCGAATAATGATGTGCCCATGATATTTGCTCCAAAATCATACCCTGAAAACCCCCATTGAGATGAAAACCCGTCTAGTAATTCAACAGTGCTTTGAAACATTAAAGAAGTAACAGAGCCATATAAAATAGACCGTTTCTCAGACAAGCCAGACCATTTATAAAGGTGATAGGCATAATTACTCTGGAATTGTGAAGAAAAAACATGCCCAATTTTATCCATCCGGTTCCATTCTCCCCAATCATTAAAAAAATGAAATGAGCTGCGAGGGTAATCTTTATACCATACCTCATTAAGTAAATATGTAGATGTGCCATATCCTAGTCCTAAGGCAGAACTAGTCCATACCAACCTTTTTCTGCCTACGGAATCAAGATCTGACTGACACAAGATGGGATTTGACTCAAAAGAAAAAAGCACCATAACAATAATAAATGATGCTAATTTTTCTTTCATAATAGGAGTGTTAACTACATACTCTTAGAAAGTAATATCAGAGGATAAGAATAAATTTTTCTCCTTCAATATTTTATTCGTGAAGAGATACTCAAAAATGGAGCTTTTTGTTCGTTTAGATGGTATCTTTCATTATTGAATGTTTTAATTCAAAAATATCATATGCAAAGACTTATACGAACTTTAATACGACCATGGGTGCTTTCTTTTCTCATGTTGTTATGTTTAGAGGGATTTGGTCAGGATAAGCATTTTACCAATTTCAGGATGGCTCCATTAGCTGTCAACCCTGCATTGACTGGTGCTTTCGAAGGAACTTATCGGCTCACTGGAGTCTACAGAGGCCAATGGACAAGTGTCACAAGCTTTGGCAATGGTTTCAATACTCCTCACATAAGTATTGATATGCCTATTCTGGGAGGAATCCTCATGGAAAATGATTGGATAGGTGTTGGACTTTCTGTCTTAAGTGACAATGCTGGTTTTGCCAAATATAGAAGTGGCTTTGCAGGAACCTCTGCCACATATCATATGGGCATGGATGATGATTATAGTCGCGTCTTTTCTGTAGGGTTCCAATATGGAAGGGAAAATCGAAAATTTAGTGGTAATGATATTCGTACGCCATCTGTCCTTTTTGGGGACCCTGGAGAACGATTAGTATTAGATAATGAAGGAAACACTCAAGCTATATCAAATGGCTCAATTGGAATTGGGGTCACATACAAGGCAACGATAAATGATCAAGGAGACCTTTGGCGAGCAGGAATCGCCATGAAAGGAATAGGTGCATCAAAAGGAAGTTTTATTTCAGTAGACTCTTTGTCTCAAGATAGGACGAACCTTACTAAACCCACTTTAGTAGGTTTTGGAGAAGCCTCAATGGTCATGACGGATAAAATCAGAATTAACCCTGCAGTTATTTTTCAAACAAATAGCGGATTTGTAACCATAGAAGCTCAAGCTACAGCGGATTATCTTCTCAATCCAAAAAAGAGACAGATTGTAACTGCGGGCTTAGGATATAGAGTTGGAGATTCCATAAATCTGTTAGCAGGCATGCAGATAAAAGATATAAAAGTCGGGTTTGCCTATGACATAACGATGTCAGGATTTAGCGGGGCAACTCGGAACGGAGCTTTTGAAGTTTCTGTTGGATACATTGGCAAGGTGTTTAAAAAACCCGATGTGCACCCTATTATTTTATGCCCTAGATTATAACCTCATGTTGTTCCAGGAAAATAGAAACACAATGAAGAAATTATTTCCATTCATTCTATATATAGCTGTTCATAGTAGTCTAATAGCTCAACCACTAAATAGTCTACCATATGAACTAAATCTTGAAATCGCAGAAGAGGAATTTAAAAAAGGAGAGTATCTCAATGCGATTGAGTATTATGAAAAGTGCTATAAACAGGTCAAATCTGCTGACGTTGCATTAACTGTAGCATATATGCACTATAAGCTTCGAAATTATGATAGAGCTGCCAATTGGTACAAGAGAGTAATGGTGAAAGATGAGGATAATATCTTTTTAGATGAAAGGTATGTCTATGGCAATGTCTTTAAAGCTTTAGGAAAATATGACGAGGCGGCCGAGCAGTACAACCAATTAATCACATTAAGTTCTAATGATGAACTTAAAGAATTATGTCAGTTAGCGCTATCAGGGATGCGAATGGTGGTAGAGCCTAATCCTGATATTTTAGTCTCTCTTGCAGAAGGAGGTATTAATTCTGGCTCTCAAGAATTTAGTCCTTTTCAATATGATGAAGGCACCCTATACTTTGCTTCTTTTCAAAGGAGAAAAGAAATAGTCTTGGATGGAAAAGAAAAAGACTATCATGCTAAAATCTATACTGCTGAGGTTACCGATAAGGGGTTTAACAAACCGGAAGCCTTAAGTGCTACAATTAATAGAGATGATTATCATTCAGCTAATGCGACCTTTTCTCAGGACAAAAGGACCATGTTTTTCACAAGACAATTAATTCAACATAATGAAGTGATTTCATCTACGATATTCTCAGCTAGCCAAACAGATAATGGATGGAAATCTCCTTCTCCTGTATCTGGAATTAACGGAGATTTTATTGCTAAGCACCCTGCCGTAGGAGAACTGTTTGGAGAGGAAGTTTTGTTTTTTGTTTCTGATATGGAAGGCGGATTAGGAGGGTTCGATATTTATTATTCAGAAATTAATGGTGAATCAATGAGTGCTCCGGTTAATCTTGGTGATAAAATAAATAGCGCACAAGATGATGTTACTCCTTATTACAAAGATGGAAAACTTTACTTCAGTACAGATGGAAAACCAAGCTTGGGTGGTCTTGATATATATTTTGCTGAATGGGATGGAGAAAATTGGAGTGCACCTAAAAACTTAGGCGCACAATATAACAGCACGAATGACGACCTCTATTTTACATTAGCAAGTGACGACACCAGAGGGTATCTCGTCTCTAATAGACCAGATGACAAGAAAAAATCCTTGAAGAGTAAAACTTGTTGTGATGACATTTATGTCTTTGATAAGAGAAGAATTCTTATAGACTTACTCGTAGGGGTTGGAACAGAAGATGAAAAACCGCTCAATGGGGCGACTGTGAGCTTGTACGACATTACAGACGAAGTCCCTCCTGAAACTCAGACAAAAAAAGAAGAATATCGTTTCAACTATGACCTAACAGGGGATCATCAATATAAGATTATTACGTCTAAAGAAGGATATTTCTCTGATACTACAGACTTTAACACTTTCGGTATTTTGGATACTTATACCGTTCGTAAAAAAGTAATTCTTAAAAAAGAAGCGCCACCAGTTCCTATAGAAGAATACGAAACAATTGTAATCAATCAAGATATTAGATTAAACAACATCTATTATAATTTTGATAAATGGGATATTCTAAAAGAGTCTGAAGAAGATTTGGGAGTTCTACTACAGTTAATGTTCGACTACCCCAATATGGTTATTCAATTATCATCTCATACAGATGCACAAGGGCTTACAGGATATAATGAAGACCTTTCCCAAAAAAGAGCAAATTCTGCGAAAGAGTGGTTGGTGAATAGAGGTGTAGCAGATAGCCTAATAAAGGCAGTAGGCTATGGTGAGTCACAAATCTTGAATAAGTGTATAAATGGTGTAAGATGTTCTGATGATGAACATCGCTTCAATAGACGAACAACATTCAAAATATTAGAAGGCCCACAAACAATTCAAATAAACAAAAAGGTTCTGAAAAAGAAAGTCAAAGCTTTCTTCAAAGAACGCAAAGCGGACCCAGTTCCTATTATCACCTTTGACACAGCCTTTTTTGATTTAGGTGACATATACATTGGGGATAAAAAAAAACTGGTATACAATTTTATCAATACTGGAGAAGCTCCTTTAAAAATTGACTTGGTTACTTCTTGTAAATGCACCCAGACAGATTGGCCTAAAGTAGAAGTGTTACCTGGTGAAAGAGGTAGTATTAGTGCTGTATTTGATAGTGCCGGTATGAAAGGTGAATACAACAAAACTATTGACATCATTGCCAATACCGAACCTATTGTTGTAGAAGCAAAATTTAAAGTAAATATATTAGAAGGAAAATAATTCTAAATTCTTTTTGACCACATTACTTAAGATTCACCTTAACACCTAAACTCATACCTATTTGCTGAGTTCTGTTGATCACCGGGTTGATTTCTTTAGACAAACTTCGCTGATAAGTTGTTCGTAAAGTAAAAGCATACTGATTACCAATTCTTTTTTCTATACCAAACCCTGCAATTGCAGAAGCATATATATTGTTGCCAAAAGTGCCTGCCTGAAATGCTCCTCTAGGTAATTCCCGGAGGTTAAGATTCTCTACACCTTTAGAGCTCGTTGGGGCTGCTGAGAATGATCTTACCTGAGTTTCGATATCGTAAAGCGTATTAGTAATAATATTAAATCCTAGGCCTACAGTACCATACATGCTCCATCCACTTGTTCTTCCAGAGTGTATATTCACAAGAAGAGGAATTTGTATTTGTTCAAATTCTAAACTTCTGAGACTAGTCTCAAGATATCTTTGATTTATTGAAGGAACAAACTCTCTTATCCTAAATGGTGAATAATTCTTTTTAGAATATAAAACCGCGGTTGCAAGTTCAAATAACCCTATATCTTTTAATAAAGTGGCACCAAATGTCAATGTCCCTGATTGAGATTGTATTGGACTCCGCAAAAGGTTCAAATCAAAAGGGGAATTAATAAAGTTCACATCGGGTCCTGCGACAAATCCTAACCACAAACCATTTTCATTTTTCACTTCTTGAAGAAGTGGAGAATCGGCTAATTCAAAAACAGGGTTTTCTAAGCTCAGGGTTTGAATTTGTAATTTGACGACTTCATTAATCTGAATACTAATTTTTCCGATACTCGTATTTCCAGTATTTTCAGAAATTCCTTTTTGCGTAGAAACAAAGTCTTTGATACTTTGCTTCTCATCCAATAAATAAGAAGGGCGTTGTTCAGTTTTAAGGTCATTGATGACCTTAAAATCATCGAATTTTGAAACCTCAAGATATTTTTGAATACTAATCTCCTCTCGACCAGATATATCTCTTGTTATGCCATTATTGGGTTTATTGTTAATCTGAGGAAAGCTCTCTGTTAAAGCCGTGAGATGTATAAAGTCTCTGCTGCGTGAATTGCTATCACCTTTGAATTGTAAAAAGTTATGAGCAGTCATAATGAGAAGTAAGATTATTACTACCTCTGATGTCCGTTTTACAATGGCTCTTACCCTCCTTCGTTGGATTTCATGAGTTAGCAATTCCCAATGCTCTTCATTGAAAGGCTCTTCATAAGATTCCATAGAACTCCTAATGAGCTCGTCCATCTCTTCTTCAAATTGTAGCTTCTTCTCAAAAGAATTCCATGATTTTGGATCATACTCTTCCTCGAAGCCTGCCATCAATTCCTGCACCTTCTTGTCAAAATCTTTTTTCTCCATTTACTACTTAAATCCTCTTCCTGACAATAAATCTCTAAGCCTTGCTCGGGCTTTCACCAAATTAGATCTAGATGTACTTTCTGATATTTTTAATTTCTGTGCTATCTCTTTATGAGAATAACCTTCAATTACGTACAAATTAAAAACCGCTCTGTATGTAGGGGACAAATGACTCAATGCTCGCAGAATATCTTTAGCTCCTAAGACACTAAATATATCTGGATCTTTAGAAGATGCATTGTATACTTCATCTAAGTTTTCTGTTCGCCTTCTTACTCTCTTTCTATAAAAATCAATAGCAGTATTGATCATTAATCTCTTCATCCATGCATTGAGGGAAGTTCCTTGTTTATACTTATCTACATATTTGAAGACTTTAATAAAGCCATCATGTAGAATATCCAAAGCATCCTCTCTATTATTTGAATATCGCAAACAAACCACCATCATAGATGGATAAAATTCCTCATATAATATACGCTGTGCCCATCTCTCATGATTAATGCAAGCAGTTATTATTTCGGACTCAGAATTGTTTTTTAATGCGATGTCCATGCTCTAAAGCTAGTAAATGCTTGTGGTAAAATCAAATACCCTTACATTATTTCTAACGTATCTGTCTGGCAAAACGCTGATTTATTATTAAAAAAAGAAAATAAGTTTAGGATATAATTCTGTCTTTATTATTTAGGATTTTGCAGCTTTGAGGCATGTATGTTCATTCAAAGGGTATCATTCTGCGCACCACTAAATACAGCGAATCTAGTATGATTTTGGACATGTATACTTCAGAAAAAGGTCGGAAATCATATATTATTTCAGGTATAAGGTCGAAACAATCAAAAACAAAAGCTGGTCTTCTTCAGGTAATGGGTTTAGTAGATTTTGTAAGTTATAATAATGACAAATCTTCATTAATAAGAATAAAAGAAATAAAAGCGGATCACCTTTATCAAAAAGTCCCTTTTGATGTAATGAGATCCTGTCTTGGAGTTTTTATGATGGAAGTTTGTAGCAAATCGGTTAAAGAGACAGAGTCCAACCTTCAACTTTTTGATTTTATCAGAGCATCATTATTACGATTGGACAGGCAAGAAATTCAAAAATTATCACTTTTTCACATTCAGTTTCTGCTAGGGTTAAGCAAACATTTGGGGTTTGCAATTCAGGATAATTATAATGAAGTCCTAAATCTACTTAGTCTAAGAGATGGTTGTTTTACAGACAGAAATTTTGGTCCAAAACATAGTCTTGGCAAAGCAAATAGTCTAGCGCTATCACAAATAATTAGAAAAGAAAAAACCAAAATTCCCAAAGCTGAAAGAGATAATATTTTGGACTTTCTGATTTTATATTACAGGTACCATATAGACAATTTTGGGAAGATTAAGTCATTAGAAGTTCTCAGATCTATATTTTCTTGAAATCATTGTATAAGAATGCCTTTATTTGCGGAAAATTTTGAATATGAATCTCAAAGATTTTGTCGCTGTAAGTAGCATGCCTGGATTATATCGTTTAATGGCCACTCGGTCTAATGGTCTACTTATTCAGGAAATCGATTCTGAAAAAACAAAGTTTGCCTCTACTAGAAAGCATCAATTTACACCTCTTGAAACTGTTGCAATTTATACGGATAACGATAGCACTGAGCTAAAAGAAATCTTCCAACGAATAGAAGATAATTTAGAAGACCTACCGCTTCCAGAGTCCAATTCAAGTAAAGAGGATTTCTTCAATTATTTCTCTGAAATACTTCCTGACTATGATGAAGAAAGGGTAATGATAAGTGATGTAAAAAAAGTAATTAAATGGTTCAAGTTTCTAAAAGAAAGAAACCTTTTAATCCTAGAAGATTCGTCTGATGAGGAACAAGAGGTTGATGAAAAAAATAAAGAACCTGAATCTTAACGAATTCAATGTACTAGCTCACGCTGCTTTTTAAGTAACCTTTTCTTATATTTTTTCAAATTTTTTCTCTTCCTTTTAGAATATTTATCATTGGCTGATTCAGATAAATAACTCAAGTTAGATAAATAGTGGATTTGAAGATTTGCCCATCCGATATCGTCATATTCCTGGTTCATTTTGGTGGCCCATTCCCGCCTTAGCGCATTACTACACTTTTTGAAACCCTTGAGCCCTGCATTACTCAAATCAGCATCTCTCATTATTTTTTGAGACAGAGACTGAAACCTCTCAAATCCAATACTTGTAGCTTGTATTAAGTTTCCAACTTCCTCAATTAGTAACAAGGTTGCACCTTCTTTGGACAGGAATTTTTTGGCAAGTTCAAAACTCTTTAACTCATGTCCTTCTACACCATATTCGTATCCTAGGTCATGAAACCACGCTGCTATTTCAATAGTCTCAACTATATTGTTTGGCAAATTACTTCTGATCGCCAAATCCCTCGCTTCTTTAACAACATTGAGAGTATGCTCCAAATTATGGTAATCAAAATCGTTCCACACACTGCGCGAATATTGTTTAGTCACAAAGTCTTCCACCTTTTGAAGCAATACACTCATAATTTCTATATCACAGTCAATAGGACTGTGATCAATTTCGAAGTTTAGTTCAAATTATGTGCCTAGTTTAGAAAAAGAGGGTTAAAAGAGATAAAAGATTTTATATCAATATGTTATATATTGCGAATAATTGTAATATATTTGCTCTCCAAGACCTTCTTAAAGAGTGATTCACACTATACAAATATCTACCTAAGAATGTATCTCTATCCTTGAGATAGAGAATTTTATTTCGACCAAGATAAGAGAACTACGTCTATGAGAAGGACAATAGAACCTACATGGAACGTGCTATTTGCATGTCTCCTCTTCCTATTTATAAATACGGACATCTGGGCATTTCAGTCCAATACTGTTCCAATTATCAATGTTAATAAGTTAGAAATCTCTGATTGCTATGCTTTAGGAAATAATTCCTTCGCACAAGTTCAATTAGAATTTTCATGGGCCAATCTTGACCCCGATGAATCTATTACATTTAAAGTAGATGGTCTCGAAAAGACAATTCAATTAAAGTATCCAATTGTGGATAGAGCCCAAAAAATTGTGGATCACCTGCCACTCACGAGCCCTCAGGTCATCTCTTTTGACATAGAAACAATTGTTTCGGAACATGTTATGGAAATATTTAATGAAGACCGTTCCATTTTCTTTGAAATACCTCTTGATATACCATCAGCTTGTCATAGCTCCTCATGTAATGATGGAAATAGTATAGGAGGCAAAGTATCTTTTAACGAGGATCAATTCCAAGGACTAGGAGGAATAGAAGTCACGCTCACTGACTGTGACGGTCCTGATTGGACTATCGTCGAAACTAATGAAAAGGGAGAATATTCATTTCAAGGAATTTCTCCTGAAAAGAATTATCAGATAGTCTTTGATATCAAAAAAAATCTGGGTCTATTTGAATCTGATTCAGAAGAAAATAATAGCACGGTAAGATATGTGTCAGGATCTGCTTGTGACATTAATCTAGTCCTTACTCATCCTAACGCTTTAAGTTCTACAGATGCCGATATAAATATATTTGTACCATGCTATGTGCATGGTGCACCTTTAGCTGGAACTCGAGATGATACCGAAGCATTATTGGCTGTGCCTTATAACGGTGGCACTCCTGAAATTTTAGCCTCTGCAAGTGAAGTCGGTTCATTATGGGGTATAGCGTGGGATATTAATAATCAAGCCATGTATACTTCTGCTGTGCTCAGAAGACATTCTGGATATGGCCCTTTGGGAGTAGCAGGGGTATATAAGCATTCTTCGTCCAAAGGCCTAGAAGAATGGTTAGATGTTTCGTTTGGGGGTCGAATTAATTTTGGAGACCTAACCTCAAATAGTCAAAGAGGGCTTTCTTCTTCTCGTAGAGAACCAGCTGAGGACGAAATGGCTTGGAGCAGAGTAGGTCGTGTCGGTATTGGGGATTTAGAGATAAGTAAGGATGGCAAGTTTTTATATCTGACTAATCTGGCTGAAAGAAAACTTATCCAAATCGAGATAGACTCTGACAATAACCCTTCAACAGTTCCAACTTTTGAAGATGTTAAAATCATTGATATTCCTTCTCCTTGCGGACTTACTGGAATAGGTCGTCCATGGGGGCTTAGCTATAAGAGTGGAACTGTATATGTAGCCGTAACTTGTGATGCTTCATCTAGTGGCTCTGCCTCAGATTTGAGAGCATTCATATATCCATATAATGAGAGAAATGATGCATTTGGTGAAGAGATATTGGACTTTCCCCTTACATACCCTAAAGGTTCTCAAGCCGTTCATGTAAGCCAATTCAGAAATTGTGGCTCATGGCGTCCATGGAATGATGATTATAATTCTTGGTGTTCACACAATGGTTTTTATACCTCACCCCAGCCTATTGTTTCTGATATAGTGTTTAGCAATGATGGTTCTATGACTATTGGAATCATTGATAGAAGTGCATATATGTTAGGAGCTGATGACTTGTTGCCTGATGGCTCAGGATATGAAGCAGCAATTGCGTCAGCAGGAGATATACTTCGTGCCCATAAAATTGGTACCCAATACTTTTTGGAAAGTGCTGGTCGATCTTTAGACAAACTGGGCTCTTCACAACATAATGCGCAAGGGCCAGGAGGTGGAGAGTTCTATGATGACTCATATTATTTACCTAATGGTGATTTGATTCATTCAGAACTAGCTATTGGGGCTTTAGCTCTTCATGAAGGGCTAAATGAAATTGTATATACCGCAGTAGATCCAATTCCCTTTTCTGATTTAAACTTCTCCGGTGGCTTAAGGTGGCAATCTACCATAGATGGGTCTTATAAAAGAGCAATGGTGCTTTATCAAGGAACCCAAAGACCATTTCAAGGAAAGTCGGCTGGCCTAGGCGATTTAGAACTGGGAGTAAAAAATAAACAAACAATTGAAATTGGAGATTTTGTTTGGTTAGATATAAATAAAAATGGCCTTCAAGATGCTTGTGATTTACCTCTAGCAGACATCCATATTTGCTTGCTCAATGAAGCGGGTGAGAAATTGTCTGAAACAATTAGTGATATAGATGGAAAGTATAGCTTTTCTTCTAATGAAGTTAGCCAACTAGTAGTCGGTCACAAATACTTTATCACATTTGGCTGCAATGGCGAGATTTCACAAGGCCAATTACACACTGCATCTGGGAAGCTAAGCCTTACACAATCAAGAGACGAAGAACTTTTAAATTCTGATGCTGACATTCTGACTGGTCAATTGGCAATTTGCGTAAACATAAGTGAAAATAAGAATGACTATAGTTTTGATGCCGGTTTCATAAAAGAGGTTGAAGATGATGGAATTGTGGATGTTGCACTAAGGCTGCAGCTATCTGATGAAGAAAAAGAATTTACAGAACCTGGAGAGGTAATAGAGTATATCGTTGAGGTCATCAATCAAGGCGAAGTGGAAATATGTGATGTGGTTATTACCGATTATTTGTCAGGAGGTCTTTCTTTTAGCTCAGAAATACCAGGGAATGAAAATTGGGCATTAACAGCTGAGGATAAAGTGGCCGCGACATTGGGATGCATAAATTCCGGAGAAACTCTAACTGCATATATAAAACTCACAACCACAAGTGGATCCGGTCCTGATGATTGGACTAATTATGCAGAAGTTTCATCTATTAAAGATGTTGCTGGTAATAATATTAGCCACAGAGATATAGATTCTAAGCTTGACTCAAATAAAGAGAACAACGTCGGAAGTTTGCCTAAAACAGCTGCCGATAACTATATAGACGGCAACGGGTCCGCTTTATCACTTGATGGTAATGCCGAAACAGATCAAGATAATGTAGATCCTGCAAGGCTTGAAATAATGGACGTGGCAGGGATTCTCATTCAGGCTAGTGAAGAAGAATATCATAAGTACGGAGACACGATCAAGTTCAACTTTGTGGCAAATAACCAAGGCAGCTTTACACTCGACTCTAGTATTGTCTCAGTTTATTTGCCTAAAGGATTTGCTTTCGACCCATCAATCCCAGGAAATGAAGACTGGACATTATTTCCTCTAGGCTTTGTATATGCTGATGTCATGCACTTGGAACCTCAAGCACTAGACACACTTTGTTTGTTTCTCAATGTAAAACCAGGAACAAGTAGCGCAGATTGGATATTGGAAGGTGAGGTCAGCCAATCTTTTAAGATTGATGGTACTGATATCAGCTTGAATGATATAGATAGCCCATTAAATTTTAATAGAAATGATAATGCCGGTGGTCTATTGAATAGCCCTGCAGACAATTTCCTTGGAGGGAATGGGACTGCCATCTTAACTCATAGCAATGAGCCCGACTCTGATCAAGACAACGCAGATCCTGAAGAAGTGATAATTTATGATCTTGCCCTTAGAAAAGTCATAAGAAACGCTTCAGAGTTCAAATCTGGAGATAGATTAATATACACTATAGAAATTCACAATCAAGGAAATCAATCTGTAGACAATGTCGCGATAATAGACTACGGGAACCCCTCTTTAGTGTTTGACAACAGATATAATGATCACTTTGAATTTGTGAATGGAGATTTAATATACCTCCATAAAGAAATTATTACTCCTGATGAGATATTGGAGATCCCCATTTCTTTCATAATTGATAATGACAATGGTGAAGAAATTATAAACAGTGCAGAAATATCTTTTTTCACTGATCTCAATGGTCAAGATTTATCAGATAAAGATGCTGATAGCACCCCAGATGCCAATCCTGACAATGATCTTCTCATTGATGATGAAATTCGTGCTATAATTCAAGATGAAAATGAAAATAATGTCTATTTAGACGAAATTGATTTTTCAAGTTTTCCGCAATCCATAACATGTGATAACTTCTTGGATGAAGATGATAATGACATAGCGCCGCTTCCATATTTAGATTTAAGTTTAACTAAATCATTAGTTAATGAGCCCAAAAAGTATGGTGACACTGCCGTTTATATAATAAGAATCACAAACGAAGGTGATATTTCGGCAAAGAACACAATTGTAACTGATTATTTGCCGTCTGGTTTGGAATTCGATTATAGCTTAAACCCTGAATGGTCAGAATTAGAAAGTGAAAAATTAGTCACTGCTGTAAAAGAACTTATAAGGCCTAATGACTTTGTGGAAATTCCACTTTTTCTTACGATAAAAGAGGATCCTACATCTAATCCATTTGCACATCTTAATATAGCTGAAATCACATATGTAGAAGATGAGGATGGAAATAATGTCAGCGCAAAAGATATGGATAGCACCCCAGATGCAAGTCCGCTTAATGATATTTCGGGTCTCGGAATTAACCTTACTGATTTAGAATTGTATGTGGAGTTTCTTAGTTCTGAAGGAGAAGACGATCATGATCCAGAGCCACTTGCAATAAATGACCTTTCACTTTCAAAAGTGGTAATAAATGACAATGGGCCGTATGGTGTAGGAGAAGATGTTGAATATCTTTTATCTATAAAAAATGAAGGAAATGTGGCTGTCAAACAAGTTGTAATAGCCGATTATCCTCCTGTAGGTATGGGACTCAGTGACAATGACTTTGTTGGTTGGTTAGACAATGAAGACGGAAGTTTACTAAATGTAATTCAAGGGCCAATTTCTCCAGGAGAGGAAGTGGCAATACCTGTTGTCTTAACCGTCCTAGAATCTGCAAGAAGCAACTCAAATGATATATTAATAAACAAAGCAGAAATTCTTCAAGCAACTAATGAAGAGGGCAAAAACATCAATGACTTTGACTCTGAGCCAGCAAATCTACTATCAGCAAATACATCTGGATTAAAAGAAGATGATGAATCTTCAGCAAGTATCATTCTTCTAGCTCTTACTCCAGTCCAATGTGACTCTCTTGTAGAAAGAGTAAGAGTAAATGTGAGTATTGGAAATAATTGTCAAACCAAAATTCTTCCTGAATACATTTTCGCTCAAGGAGGAGTTATTCCGACGTCCGCCGATATAGACAGATATGAGTATCAAGACACAAGTGGCATTTTACGAGTTGACAGTATTATTCCATCATATTTTTTAGGTACTTGTCTAAATGTAACTGCTTATGTGCAAGGCTGTGCTCTTTCGGGAAGTGGTAGTTTAATTCCATATAATGCCCTATTGTGTCTCGAAGACAAAGCTCCACCAAATATCTCGTGTGCCCCTTCTGATACTATTTCGTGCCTTGAAGCGAGTGAGAGATTATTTACTGGGTTTGTTTCAGACTGCAGTGATGTAGATACTTTATTACTTGATGAGGACATAGAAGAAATTGCTTCTGGGCCATATCTCCAAAGAATAACAAGAATGTGGCAGCTGAGAGATGCTTCGGGTAAACTTTCTGAGGTGTGTAATCAACTAATCGTGGTTAGAAGGTTAGATTTTGTAAATCAATTATCTATCCCAACTGATACTATACTGTCATGTGATGATGTCGGTGGTATAGATGTAGTAATTCCTCCAGCCGTATCTGGATACATAACTATTGAAGGAGTCCCAATAGGTGAAAACACAACGTTGTGTAATACAGCAGCCTTCTTTGAAGATCAAGTTCTAGTAAACAGCCCTTGTAAAAAAATCACATTGAGAATGTGGACCATAAACGAGTGGCGTCAAGGTCGAGATAGCATCATAGAAAGAGTACAATTGATAACAGTCATAGACTCCATAGCACCAACTGTAAGTGGGCTTCCTGATACTTTGAGGGAATTCACTTCAGACAACACTTGTTTCGCCAATGTTAATCTACCTGCTATATCCTTTTCTGAAGCCTGTAATCCATCCTCTGTAAGAGTAGATATGTTTACTCCTACTGGTGCTGTATTTAATCAGAATGGCGGTGTCGTAAGTCTTCCTGTAGACACAAATCATATTTTCTATACGGTGACTGATGCTTGTCATCATATCGTAAGGGACACACTGGTTGTAATTGTAACTGATAATATAGGACCTCTCACGATCTGTGAAAGCACATTAAGTCTTACGATCCCAACTTCGGCAAGCAACATTACTGTTCCTGCAGATCAATTTGATATTAACTCATTAGATGCCTGTGGTGGACCGGTAACAAAGCTTGTAAGGCATATGGACAGCACTACATTTAATGCTAACATTACTTTTAATTGTGATGATATTGGTGATACTCTTATGATAATGCTACAAGTAAGCGATCAATTAGGAAATGCTAGCACATGTATGATAAGGACTGCCATCAATGGAGATAGCTCTACTTGTGTAAGTAACCAAGTAGTAATTGTTGATATTCCACTGGCCTCTACATATGAAATAGGCGGACTAGTATTTTCATTTCTGGGCGTCGGAATTCCAGGCGTAGAATTAAGGTCAACGGAAGGCGAGTTCACAGAGTCCGATAACTATGGAAACTATTCCCTTGGATCATTCCATGGAGATGTAGGCTATGATATCACCGCAGAATATGAATCTGATTTTGGTGTTGGAGTCTCTACATTAGATTTGCTTAAAATCCAGAGACACATCATTGGAATAGAACCATTTGATGATAATTATAGAGAAATTGCTGCTGATGTTAATAATGACAATAAAGTAAATGCGCTAGATTTAGTAATACTTAGAAAGCATATTTTGGGTTTTCATTCCATAAATGATAGTGACAGTTGGAGGTTTATTAGTGAGACACATCAGAACGACCCAATGGGTATGCATCGAATCTCTTCACTTCAAGATGACACTGATGTAGATTTCATCGGTATTAAGATAGGAGATGTAACGGGTGATGCCGTGGATGCTCTACTAGCATCATCAAGAAACAATCAACAAAAAATAATTACATATGACATAATTGACCTAGGTGGCTATCGGGAGATTAGTTTCAGAGCCATTGAAGACATGTCTCTATCTGGATTGCAAGCCAACTTAAACTTTAATTCAGAAATTCTAAAATTAGTAAATGTAAATGGTGCAAAGTTGAACATGACAACTGCAAATTATAATGGCAATGACCCAGGCGACCTTATTATAAGCTGGACTAGTAATGAAAATAAAGAGATAAAGAGTGGTGACATTCTATGGAGAGTTCTATTAGAAAGCAGCTCTGGCAATGAATGGAATTATGGATTAGGCTTTGAAGCATCTTTCGGTCACCTCCGTTCAGAACTTTATACAGAAGGAGAAACTTATGGCCTTATTTTAAAAAGGGCTTCTGCTCCAAATGAAGAATTAAGCGAAATCCAAAACGATCCTAATCCTTGGAGTGAACGTACTAAACTCAATTTCGAGCTTCCAAGAAGTGGCATGGTAGAACTCGAAATATTTGATGCTCAAAACAGGCTTGTGCACAATGGAACAAAAATATTTGATTCAGGAAATCAGAAATGGCTCATTTCAAATAGAGACTTAAGTCAAGGTGGTGTGTATTTTGGAAAAATGAGCTTTGAAGGAAAGACTCGAGTCTTCAAAATGATTAAAATAGAATAATACATTCTCTTTAAAAACTCTCAATAACAGTAAAAATTGGTCTTCTCAAAGTGTCTGCTGTGCTCCCGAAGCATTGTAGGCACTTTCTTCTTTAAAATGGGAATCCTGCCTGAAAAGAAAATGTAGATTCTTCGAAATCAGAGCTGTTTGATGTTGCCTTCATGAAATAAAATGAAATTATGCTAATATCATAAGGACTGATCCAGAACCCTGCGCCATACGATTGGTGCCAACCCTCTAAAGAAACTTCATCTTCATTCCACGTCCTTCCTTGGTCATAGGATCCTATCACACCAAGAGAGAATGGAATAACCTTATTCGGAACTTTAAACAACTTAACCCTAATATCATTGCTCCATACAAATGACGACTTTCCGCCTATTCTTCTGTTTCTGTAACCTCTGAGGTTATTACTTCTTCCTAAATATTGGGCTTGGAAAAATGAATAGTTACCATAGTTAATGCCTCCGCCTATTCTGCTCGCCCACACTACTCCAGATGGAAGTGGAATAAAGTTATACACAGTTAAATGCCCATTTATCTGAAAAAGATCATTTGAAGCATTTCCAACATCAGTAACATACCTCGAAGAAAAGTTGAAGTCCACCCCTTTGGATGGGTTTACTTTTTCATTCACATGAAAAAGTGTGTATAAAAGCCCTAGTCCTAGAAAATGGTGGGGGTCTTTTTCGTTCTCAAAAAATGAAGCCTCTTGAATAAACTTCCCATCATTGGGCCTTAGGTTTGCATATTCATATTGAGGGCCAATAGCAAACTTGTGAATTCTAAAAGGAGACGCCCATTGTAATGAAGGTTTGAGAATAATGCGGTTTTGAGAATATCGATATCTATCAAAATCTTCTTCATCTTGAAATGAAAATGCCCGGTCATTAGACAAACCAAAAAAATTGTCTCTATCAGAAGGAATTGACGCATTGATATCCAATAACAAGTCAGCCTGACCAATCAGTCTTACAAATTCAGCATTGTATTGTAGGCTGAACTCCTTGCTTGCAAAGGCAAATCTTGAAGCAAGGGTATGCTGTTCTCCAAATGGTTTTTTGCGCCACCTATATATTTTTGAACTTAAAAGGTGTGAAATTACTAACCCGTCATCTGGATTATAACCAATCAAAGGAATGCTGAGTGTTGCATCATAATCAAACTCCTTCCTATCAAAGTCATGCTCCCTAGCATCTTTAATGAGAAGAAACTTGGATTCCTTTCCAAGTTTCGAAGATTTTGTGACTGAAGTATCGTAAACTTTGGTTTTCTTCTTCAATCCTCTCACGGAAGAATTATCTATGATCTCATCATCTCCTTTTCCACTTATAACTCTGATCAAAGGGCCATGTGATTGACTGCCAGATATTTGTATTTGATCTTTACCGTCTAAAGCATATATTCTAATCTCTTTAGTCTCACCATGGATAAATAACCTTTGATAAGTCTTTCTTGTTTTTTCCCCTTCACTATTTAGGTCATAAACCGTTACTTCAGTAGTGTTATTCTCATTTCTTGTGATTTCGTATCTATCCTTCTTATTGGTGCCTGGAATATTTACATACTTAGCTATTTCTCCATATAACACCTCCACATAAAAAGGAAGGTCCTTTCTTCTATTTAACAGCTTCCTTTTATAGGCCTCCCCTCTTAGTTTTTGAATAGATTCTGGCAGTGCCGCAATACTTTCATTTATTGCTTCATCTGTTATCTTTCTCTGCAGTTCCTTTGCAACATTGACCCAGTCATTCCTATCCATTTGATTTGTAAAGTGGCGATCAAAATGACGCGCATTAAAGCCCAGATACTTTACATTCTTTATAACATCATCGAAATAAACGAACTTCCTCAACTCAGGACTAAGAACTTTAGTCAGAGACGGGATAAACCCTTTATACCCGAAAAACACTTGATCTCTATCCCTTGGAAAGGGTTCATAATAATGTAATTCTTTTCCATCTTCTTCTATCTTATTTCTTGCCCAACGCCATTGATCATCATGACGGTCCCAGTCGCCTAGAAAAATGTCAAAAATTCGGGATCGAAGTACCTGCTTTTGATCTATTCTAGCTTTATCACTTTTTACAAGAGATTTTAAAACATCATTATAACCTACTATTTTATGAGAATGGGAATCCTCTTCAGATTCTTCATGCTCCCACTTCCCTGATGGGCGTTCTTCATATAGGTATAGAGCATTTGCAAATGTTTTGTTGAATTGACCTAACGC
>DKPS01000178.1 GCA_002471345.1 Saprospiraceae bacterium UBA7328 | reverse complement strand
GGAATAAAGTGTTGTATAACATTCTTCCAGAATCAAAAGTGTCATTCTTAGATGAAAATAATGGCACTCCTTTCCAATTCATTCTGGACGAAAATCAGCAAATAAGTAAGATTATTACCAATAATCGAGACACTTGGATTAAAATTGAATAACTGATATTACGAGAATGAAGTATTAGCATTAGTTAACTTGATAAACTATTAAGATGGTTAACCATCTTGAATTATGATTGCTTTTATTTCAAGGTAAACAAGACTCAATGGAACAGAGCATAAATAAGTCCTACTTCTATACAATAATTCTTTCTCTGATATTCATTATGTCTTGTGGTGAAAATAATATCCAAAGTCGTAAATCATCAAACCCTAAAGTAGAAAAGGCTAAGAATCAAGTTCGAAAAAAGAAGAACATGTCTGATAGTGATAAGAATATACTTGGTGGAAGACTTTATCTTCTTTGTGATGCATGTCATAGCCATGAAAAAGGTAAAGCCCACAAAACTGGACCTAATCTTCATGGTATTTTTGGTCGAAAGGCAGGTACTGCTGAAGGATTCTCATACTCTGATGCAGTAATTAATTCTGGTATTATTTGGGATGAACAACATCTTAAAAATTGGCTCTCAGATCCTGATGGTTATATACCTGGTGCGGCAATGGCATTCATAGGTATTACTGATAAAGAAAATCAGGAAGCTCTGATTTTTTATTTAAAAAACATTACCAATTAGAATCTTCCAATAAAACTGAAAAGCAAATAGCATTCAAAGGAATTACTAATAGAATTGTATAGGAAAAGCTCACAAGCTACTTCGTTATCGCTGCATTCTCCACACAGATTTAATTGGATATTAGGATTTCTAAAGCAACATTTTGGATACGCTAATGGAAGACCCTTTTGATATCAATGAAACTAAAAAAAATAAAACATTGAAGGTTTTGGCATGTTCCACATGACGTCATTCATGATTTATTATACATCGTCAGACTATCAGTTTCAAGTCTCATAAATCTCAACATTTTGCTCTTAAAAAGTGAGACATTTAAAATTTACTATACATGTGAATGCTATTCTTTTCAATAAGAATTTCTACTTCAAACCCTTTTGGGTTTCATGCTAAACTGACAAATCAAGGAATCAAAAGCACAGCACCAACTCAAGTAGTAGACATTATCCGAGCTGACAATGTTGCTGATAAGTATTTAGAAACCATATATCCATCAGATAATATGAAAAGAGGCTTTTGATTATTTATATTGACATTTATGAAGAAGATAGTTTTTTACGTTTTAGCTGGATGGTTGCTATGGGCATGTAATTCTTCAAATAAAGAACCAGCTAAAACCCAATCACTTACATCTAATTTCATATTATCAAATGAAGATCTTCCAGAGTATGAACATAATCTAGACCATGCATACTATATTTCTAATGAAAGTGAAGAATTTTATCATAAAGGACTAATAACTTATCGTACGATTTGCTTCAATTGTCATGGTAATTTGGAGCAACCTGGCACAATACCAAATAGCCACCGGTTCTGGAATGATACATTCAAACATGGCAGTGACCCTTATTCGATTTATGAGACTCTGACGAGAGGATATGGAATGATGGCGCCACAAGTGAATCTTACACCAAGAGAAAAATATGAAGTCATAGGATATATCCGTAATGAATTCATTAAAGAGAACAACCCTGAGGCCTTCTTCACTGTAGATTCCATGTACCTAGCCAATGTGCCAAAGGGAACTTCCTTGGGCCCTGATCCTCAGGATTATAAGCCCTGGGCAGAAATGAATTATGGTAATCATCTCATTCATACTTATGAGTTATCTGATGAATCTGATACCCTTCAAGAGCGCTCCGGGGGTGCTAGTCCGTTAAAGAATGAAAACTACGCCCATCTTAACTTCGCATATAAAGGGATCGCTATGCGCCTTGATACTGGAGATGGTGGAGTTGTAGATGGTGAAGTTTTTGCACTTTTTGATCACGACCTATTGAGATTTACTGGTTTTTGGACAGGTAAAGGTTTCATAGACTTTAGAGGAATACTACTTAATGATGAACACAATATTTACCCAAGGACTGTAGGCAATATTCAGGTCGAAAATCCAATTATGCCTGGGTGGGCAAATCCTTCATCTGGAACCTATAATGATCCAAGATTTAAAGCAGTGGATGGTCGCCAATTTGGTCCTTTACCCAAGGTTTGGGCACATTACAAAGGGTTGTATACTTTTGAAAATATTCAGATAATCAAATATACTGTAGCGGGTTCTGAAGTGCTAGAAAGATACGCCCTAGAGTCCCAGGACGGAGAGCCTGTTATTTCGAGAACTATCAATATAGCACCCGCTTCAATCAAAAGACAATTGCGGATAGCACCAATTACGGCTGCCACAAGTTTGGTGAGCAATGAGGTGATTTTAGAAACGTCTATGGGCTTTCACGTCCTAAATATTCCGGCAAACACAGAAGTATCCGCAAAGATTTTTATTTCAAAGTCTAATCAGAAAAAAGTAAATGAACTCGCTGCATCTGGTAAGACAGAAAACCTTAGTAAGTATACTCAAGGCGGGCCAGCCCAATATAAAGACGATATTCTGACTACCGGAATATTAACAGGGAATGAAGGAGATCCATATGCAGTGGATGTATTCACATTGCCACTGACCAATCCATGGAAAGCCAGAATGAGACTTACAGGCATAGATTTTATCAATGATGGGAGAGATGCTATTGTCTGTACAATCGATGGCGAAGTGTATAGGATAGAAGGTATATCAAAAAAGCAAGGTAATATCCAATGGCGCCGTATTGCCACAGGACTTTTTCAACCATTAGGGATTATAAACCATGATGGTAACATTTATGTGGGATGTCGAGACCAAATAGTGGTGCTGAGAGATCTCAATGGAAATGGAGAGACCGATTTTTATGAGAGTTTTAATAGCGATCATCAAGTGACCGAACATTTTCATGAATTTGCTATGGGCTTGCAAGTGGATAATGAGGAAAATTTCTGGTATGCAAAAAGTGCTCGACATGCTCGTACTGCATTAATACCACAGCACGGAACATTAATCAAAGTGAGCCCAGATGGAAGCAATTCTGAAATATATGCTGGTGGATTTAGAGCAGCGAATGGAGTCTGTTTGAATCCTGATGGATCCTTTTATGTTACCGATCAAGAAGGACATTGGAATCCAATGAATCGCATGAATAAAGTTACACAGGGCGGTTGGTATGGTAACATGTATACGCTACAAGCTCCAAACGACACCTCAGATGCTGCCATGATTTCTCCAGTCACATGGATAGACTCTAAATACGATCGATCTCCGGCAGAACTTCTCTGGGCAAAAAGTGATAAATGGGGTCCACTCAGTAATAAATTACTCAACCTATCTTACGGATATGGTAAAGTTTTTCATGTAATGACTCAAGATATTACTGAAGGGGAGCAAGGTTTTATTGTAGAATTGCCTATTCCTCAATTCCCTACAGGACTAATTCGTGCAAGATTTAATCCACTCGACGGTCAATTTTATGGATGTGGAATGTCAGCATGGGCGACAAGCCAAATGATGCAAGTGGGTGGTCTATACCGAATCAGATATACAGGCAAGGAATTAAATATTCCTATCGAAACATCGGTTAGCACTGATGGGATTCAAATTACTTTTTCAGATCCTTTAGATCAATCTTCTGCGAAAAATACATTGAATTATAAGATTACTAATTGGGATCTTCTGCGCTCAAGAAAATATGGATCAGATCGTCTCAATACAAAAGTGCATGACGTGAAAAGTGTTTCTCTTTCTGACAACAACCACACTGTTACAATAACTCTTCCTGATTTAAAACCATCTTGGGTTATAGAAATAATCTACAATCTCAAAAGTGAATCTGGAAAAGAAATTGAAGGCGCTATCCAAGGTACAGTCTATGAAATATCTGATAAAATTGAGATCTAAACATAAAAAGAGCATCACATTATCCCATATTTTAAATAGCATGATTTGAATTAAGATTCTATGATTTCAGGTATCTATTCGGTAAAATCATCTAGAATCTAAAATAAAATCTAATTGAAAAACATCATTAGAATAATGAAACTTTTCTAAAAAACAGGCTATCTAGTTTTATCTGATTTACTTATTAAGAACTTATCGAAACTAAAATTTAAGTATTGTCGACAAAATGCAGGTTTTAAACTGGATATGACCTTTTCTCATTCCTTGGAATTATCGAATCTTACAGACGCAAAACCAAAGCAAAATAAGAGATGCAATTTTTTGAAATAATACTAATAATAGTTTCTGCGTCATTCATAGGATTCGGCCATTTTATCGATAAAATCATTAGCACTAAATATATAATAGGGTTATTGTTATTCGCTCTGACTTTACAATTGTTTTTAAATGGATACAGATGGCAGATGATACCTTCATATTTGATTTGGCTCGCAGCTATAATCTCTGCATTTAGCCCCAAAGCAAAAAGTCTGAATATTGTTGTCAAGATACTTAGAACAATAGTGTTTCTTGTTGTATTGACCCTGTCTTTTATTCTTCCCTCACTACTACCTGTATTTGAATTACCGGAACCAAGGGGGAGCTATAATGTCGGCACAAAACTGATTCATGTACAAACTGAACGAGACGAAATCATTACAAAAGATCCAAATGACAAACGAGAGCTATTATATAAAATCTGGTATCCTAGTGAATCTGATGTTTCATCTTTGAAAAGTGAGAAGTATGTTGACAAGGGCAGTAGAGCAGGCTTTGCAATGAAGTATGGATTGCCACCAGAGACGATGGACTATCTCGATCATATTAAAACATATGCTTATTCAGATATCCCTGTAGCAAATGGCTCATTTCCTTTACTTATTTTTTCTCATGGTTATGGGTCGAAGGCTACAGGTTACTATGCGTTTTTGACTGAGTTAGCCAGTCAAGGATATGTCATTATCAACATGAATCATACTTACGAAAGCCTTGGTGCTACTTTCCCAGATGGAAGAATAAAGTATTTTGATTATAACTTTCAGAGAGAAATTTCATCCGGAGGGATGGAAGCTATGAAGCCACTTATTGAGGCATTTAAAAACAAGTTGGTGTTTGATAAAAGGCATCCAATAGTGAGAAAGGCTGTGAAAGAGTTTTACGAAAGTAAATCAGTAGATCGCTGGGCTGAAGACATCTCCACTACAATTGACATAGTCTTTGAATGGAATAAAAAAGGCTTCCTGAAAAACAAGTTAGAACTTGACCAATTAGCCGTTATGGGGCATTCTAATGGAGGTGGGGCTGCCGGAATGGTCGCGGCAAAAGATAGTCGAGTGAAGGCAGGAGTGAACTTAGACGGTATAACATGGGGTAATTTGATTGATACAATCTATAACATACCCTTTCTCTATGTTTCAGCGGATTGGCCAGCTGAGCATGAAGACATAAACTCACACATCTATATCAACAAGAGTACTGACTACTTTTATGAAAGCAAATTGCTGAAATCAGGTCATCCAAATTTTATGGATATACCCTTTATGATTCCTATTCAGTCAGTTGCAGGTACGGGTGACATTGACCCCTATCTTGGGATGGAAATAGTCACCAAACTTGTCACTACTTTTTTTGATAAACATCTAAAAAATATACAAGAAGCTGATCCTGAAAAAATCGATGAACAATATGAACTATTAGAGTTGAAAATCTATCGTGGTGATTGAAATCCTTGCTATTTCAAGATTTGATTAGTTAGGCAATAATATCCTTCACCAGATGTCCAAGCACATCAGTAAGGCGATATCGCATTTCTTGATGCTGATTGCATAATTTCCTTATAAGAGAAAGTATGTATGTCAAATCATTATGGAGTTCTCATGATCAAATTATTTGTATTTTTCATCAAACAAACCTACTTATGGAAAAAGCTTACAGAAACCTTGGTTATGCATTCGCATTACTCATTCCGATAACTTTTTTAGGCTTTTATAAAACTTACTTCATGCATCTGCCAAAAGGTAATGCAGGTGATATGTATAATCATTTACATGCACTTGCAGCATCTGCTTGGTTATTCATGTTGATTGCACAACCCTTATTGATTCGTTATAAAAAAGTGACTTTGCATAGAGCATTAGGTAAATCATCTTATGTCATATTTCCTTTGTTGATACTTTCATTTATTCCCCAAATGATGAAATCTTACCAAAATGGAAGCTCATTGCTACATCCCATTTTTGACATATTGCTATTGGTCCCCTTCTATTATATGGCAATGAAAAATGTAAAAGATGTTACTGTTCATATGAGGTATATGATAGGCACAGCTTTAATTTTCATTGGCCCTACTTTGGGTCGCATTTGCGGAATATGGTTGGGATTAGGAGGAGCATTAAGTGAAATAATTCCATATGGAGGATCTATTCTCTTATTGGTCGTTTTGATATATTGGGACAAGGCGAATAGTCGCAATTATCAACCCTATAAAATTATTTTGTCCGGGTTCATAGTTTATTTTATTGCTCTGATGACTAATGTGTTTATAGCGATATAAACACTCTAATTCATAATAGTTTCAAACTCATTCCCACCAAGGATAAAAAGGAGGCATATCTGAAGATTCCGATTTAAAATTTGGCGCTCTCTTCTCTAAGAAAGAAGACACCCCTTCTTTACCATCTTTCAAACTAGCATAATAAATAGCTAACGAATCCACCTTATGAGCTTCTACAGGATGATCTTTTGCAGCATTGCGATACATCATCTGTCTAGTTAAGGCAATAGCTACGGGACTATGCTCAGTTATCCGCTTGGCAATTTTATATGCTTCATCAAGAAGTTCCGCTGCCGCATAGACATCCTTGACATAACCTGCTTCTTTCATAATATCTGGCTTCATTACATCTCCAGAATAGCACCATTCTAAAGCAGTAGAGATGCCCACAATACGGGGTAAAAACCAGGTAGAACAGGCTTCTGGAGTAATCCCAATTTTATTAAATACAAATCCAATTCGAGCATACTCAGATGCTAACCTTATATCCATCGCACAGGTCATTGTAGCCCCTATCCCTACAGCGGCACCATTAATCGCCGCAATTACTGGTTTTTTACAATCATATATAGCCAATGTCACCATCCCCCCAGTATCTCTTACTCCATTTACAAAGTCAGGATCCTCAAACTTGCTCTCCATATCTTCCATTGTCGGCTTCATCCCTTCATTCAGTCCAAATACATTTCCTGCCACTGACAGATCCATCCCTGCACAAAAGGCCCTTCCAGCCCCAGTGACTACCACCGCTCTTACATTATCATCTTCACTAGCTGTATTAAAAGCGTGGATTAGCTCATTTGCCATTTCTACAGTGAATGCATTGAGTGCATCTGGACGATTGAGTGTAATAGTAAGGATGTATTCACTTATCTCATATTTGATGGTGGTATAAGACATATCTCTTTTTAGTTTAGACTGGAAGGCAAGTTAAAAATGGAAGATTAATATGTTGGTACAACTTGGATTAGATAATTATAATAAAAACTCTGGTACTACCCTATCCAAATGAACAGCACCTGCAGTACGATAATTCCCTCTATTTACCATTCCATGTTGGCTCACCACATTCATATCACGGAATAGTTCTTCTAGTTTTCCATCTTGCCAAATAGCAGAGCCACCTGCAAGATGATAGCAAGAATTAACTACCTCAGTATTCAAAACAGTGGCGTGAGCTGTAGCAAGTCTTAGATTTGCTTTTGATTTTATACTACAAGGCCCACTTTTCACTTCTTGTTCTACTTCAGTGATTGTGGATTTTAGCAAGGATTCCGCCGCTTTATAGTTGCCTATAGCTTTAGCCATGTGCTCTTGGAAGTCAGGTCGATCAGAGAGTAGTTTACCTTGTCCAAAAGGACTTTTTATCATGGCGATTTTTTTTATTTCGTCTAATGCTCTCTCAGCCATTCCCTTTCCTACGGCAGCTATAGAGACAGATAATGCACCTAAAAATGAAAAACGGTAAAGTAGAGACTCACCTATTGGGCTTTTCACTGGAAAATATGTCCACCTCTCTTTGGGAATAAGAGTAGACTTCACAGAATAATCAATACTATGTGTTCCTTTCAGCCCCATTACTTGCCAGTTGTCATGAAATGTCACTTCATCTGGATTAAAAAAAACTATTGCTGTACCTACCATTTTATCTCCTTCGATGATGGCAGTCCCGGCAACGATATGGCTGCAATGAGTCACTCCAGATCCCCACGACCACTTGCCCTTCACCCTTAATTGATTTCCTTCCATAGTAGCCATTCCTGTAGGTCCAGCAAAACCTCCTATCATAGCATTATCTTTTTGGTATAAGCCTTGGGCCATTTCATCAGATATAAAACCGGTGATCAACGATGAACAATTAGTCACTCCTGTAACCCAAGCCATAGACCCGCTATAGTATGCCATTCTGCTTATAATGCTAGATACTTCTGATACAGAAGTTTCAGTACCACCACATTCAGAAGTAGCCCACATTCTAACCAGGCCCGCTTCTTTTACTTCAGATATAAGGTCTATAGGAATATTTCTATCTGACTCAATTTCTCTTTTTCGATCCTCTGCTTTTTTGGCTATTGTAACTGCCTTAAGTTGCAATTCTTTCATTTTTCAAATTATATATTAAAGTCACTGTATAATAAGGTGGACTCAATTGCTTTAATCTTTTTAGAATTCACATCAACTTCCTGAGCAAAACTGGTCCAATTGGATACCGCTTCTTGTACTTGTTGGATGATGTACCTGGCCTTTTTAATGTTCATATTTTTGGCAACTTCCATTAAGTCCTCCCTTGTAAGGTCCTCTCTTTTACCATTGATACTCAATGCGTGACGACTTACCCATTTGCTCCCAGGACGGTAAGCATGGCAAATATCATATGCAGGTGACAGTGTCCATTTACCAGTTTGATGCATGAGAAATGCAAAGTTCTTGGTATGATCATCACAGTTTCGGCTCATGACATTAAATATCATTCTTCTGAACATTTGATTGGCCTCAGGATAGGTCAATCTAAGCATCCTCATGGTTTCAAATAGCTGCTCATAACTATAAAGATGTACATCATTAAAATCGAAATGTCGCATAGCACAAAAGCTCTGAAGATGAAGTTTTTCACTGCTCCCTACTCTATCAAATCTTTTAGTCATGAAATGGGCTCTTCCATTTTCTTCCAGCAAATTACATGGCATCATTTCCACTCCAGCTGCAGTGGCCATATGATAATAAGCCATCTCTATTCGTCCATATCCTTGGCTTTCTTCAAACTGACTGTCCATCACCCCATCAAACTTAATGAGCCAATGCTCATATCCTCTTGGAGCTTTTGCTTGTCCACTTCTAACTTGTTTAGTCTTTTCATTATAGGCTATTACGGCTTTAGCTCTGGCACCACCCGCTGAGGTTCCTATTTTGAGCACATCCACCAGAGCTTTCTCTTCATTTTTACTGATATCAGTTTTGAAGTCTTGTCTTCCAGCGAGGATATCAGCAGCTATAGATATGAGTGAATCCAATTCTATTTTAGTGGTACGTCTACTAGATTTGGGTATAGTAGGCTCTATTTCAATTGCTCCCATTCCGCGCTCTCCTATGAAGCAAAGTGTTTCTACAGGGTTGAGACTATCAGAAGGTCTTCCATTTCTAATAAGCCAATTATTAATTATGGCCTTACCATATTTATCTGGGAGGATATCTGCTAATAATCCTGGCACCCCCTTGAATGTGGCATTATCACGAAGTGACGGAAATGAAAAGATATTTCCTTCTGCATTCTCTGTTGGCATAATGATCGGAGCTGGGTCTAATCTATTTTTTATAAACTCTGGTTCATATTCGAAGGATCCTATTCCTGTATTATCATCCCAACTGATTGCTCCTATCAGTTGGCCCCACATTTTAACCAATGCAGTGTCGATCATTACCAATCACTTTTAGACAGAGGAATTGTTTTCTTTTTAGTTCTTATACGTTGCCTTTCTTTTTTTCTAAGTTTAGCTAATGCCAATGGACTGATGGTTTCTTTTATTTCAAAAGTATCCAATACTGATAGCTGATCTAGTGCTCTAAGGATCTGTATCAGTGTGATGATATTGGAATTTTTACCATTTTCAAATTCACTGAGAGTAGAACGATTGACACCTGCTTCATGAGCTAGTATCTTTTGGGTCTTATTCTGGTTTTTACGATGGTATTTGATAAATGCTCCTATCTTACCTAAGAGAAAATTATCATTTGAGTATTTATTTTTGTTGTCTATATCCATCATTAGAATACTAATATATATATAGTGACGGATAAAGTCAACAATTAAACACAAATACAAGTGGTATAAAACTACAATTAT
>DKPS01000241.1:3036-7264 GCA_002471345.1 Saprospiraceae bacterium UBA7328 | reverse complement strand
TTTAATTTCTTATCATAAGTTTTTCTAAGGTCCAAAAGTTTATCTAAAATGATTAAAGTCTCCAAAGTAATTTCTTTTCTTAGAAACTTTTTAACAATTAATGGATGAGAAGATCCATTAGTTTCAAATATTTTATGGATGTCATTATCAGAAAATAATTCATAAACCTCAGATTTGAAAATATAAGAAAGTGCCTGATTTTTCTTCTTCCATTCTATGTAATAAGATTCACCATTTTTAATAATTTCTCCTATCCAAAGAGATTGTGGATCATCACAAGATGCAAAGTTAGATATAAAAAACTCTAAAATTTCTTGGTCACTTTTCTGACGACTCATTTTCTCAAAAAAGAAACGATCTTTCCGTTTATAAAATGATTGAATTGATGATCTAGTCTTACCGTGATACTTATGGTAATCATAAGTATCTTTCGTAAAATGATTTTTTAGTGCTAAGTATGTTTTATAACAATTATGAGGATCCAATTTCAAAATTTTAATTTGGCTCTAGAAGTCCTTTTTAAGAAATTTAAGTCAATTGCTTCACATTTAATTTTTTCTTTAAGTGGTTTAGGAATTAACTTAGGAATTGAATCTAAATCAATTTTATTCTTTTCACAGAAGAAAATTATAGCATCAATGTAATTTACACTTTCATCCTTAACAATATCTTCAATTTCTTGTGCAAATTTTGAAGGACAAAGAAACTTTGACTCAATCTCTTTTGATAATTCTTTTTTGTAATCTATTTCCATTAATTTTATTAAATTGATTGGCAAAATGTTTCTCTATAATTTAATCAAATGTTACCATAATTAAGTACTTAGGTCAAGAAGTTTTATCATTTACAAACTTTTCAATATATTCAATTAACATACGAAGATATTTTTTCTTATCTCTTTCTTCATATATTTCTACTTCCCCATTTTCACAGGTCATAATAATCACAAATTTTTTAACCGAAAGTCCAGTCAATTCATGGAGCATACATGCATAAGCACAGCACTGGACGAAGTAACCATCAATCCAATCTCTTGGTTTTGGTTCTGCTGATGTCTTAAAGTCAATAATTGCAAGTTCTCCATCAAACTCAGCAATACAATCTACAGTACCAGCAATACCAAGAGCAATACTGTATAATGCTCCTTCTAGAGTATGAATCTTATTTATACGACTCAGAGCAGGTTTGGAAATTTTAAAGAGCATTTCCGGAAGTGGTTTTGTTGGAGGTTGCTCTTTATTTTTAAGATAATGTTCAATACAAAGATGCGTATCAGTGCCGCGGCTGGTTGCTCTCTTTGTAATCCTATTTGCTTTTTCTACACCAACTCTTTTTCTCCAGTTTATAAAAAAGTCTTTTTTATAATGACTAATAACAGAAGTAATGGATACAAGTTTTTGGACTTTTTCTCCGTTTTTTACTGTATAAAAACGAAGTCCATCAATATTCTCCCTATCAAGTATAGGGAGATTCAAATCAACATGCTCAAAAATCATATTTCTAATTGTGTTTTAAGTTCTTCTTTTGCAACCAAGTATTCTTTACAGAGACCAGAACGAACGATGTCTTCGACACCAAATTCAATAATGTCAACTGAAGGCATTGATTGTAGAATTCTCATAAAATCAATAATGCCATTCTTTTCTCTCTCCTTTATAAGGTCTGTTTGAGTTGCATCTCCACAGAACATAATCTTAGAATCTTCACCAACACGAGTAATAATAGAATCAAGTTCATGAAAATTCAAATTCTGAAATTCATCTACAATAATGATTGCTTTGTCGAGTGTAGTACCACGAATAAAAGATGTGCTCCAAAAAGAGATTGTTCCTTGTGTTTTTAAATTAGCATAAAGCATTTCTGCTGATGCTTCATCTGACATCTCAAACATGTACTTTACCATGTTCTTGTAAGGAATTTGATAAAGAGATGATTTATCTTCATGATCTCCAGGAAGAAAACCAATTTCCCTAGTAGCAACAAGAGACCTTACAATGTAAATTTTTTCATAAGGTGTCTTTACATCAAGAACATCTAACAGTGCGTTATAGAGTGTGATAAAAGTCTTACCTGTACCAGCAGCACCATAAGCAACAATGTTCTGATCCAGTTTATACTTACTAAATAAGAGTTCTTGATTATCAGTTAATGGATCAATTTTTTTAACAAAATCCAGATTAATTGGTTTTTTTCTTTTCATGACACGATTACTCATACCAAATGGAACTGTGCTTGTACTAATACCTGTTGACTTTTTTCTTGCCATACGATTTAAATAGATTAGATTTTTTTGACTCTGGAACCTGGCATTTTATTTGCTCTATCGAGAACTTCATTCCATCCTGGATGCTTACTGACTAGTTTATCTCTCCATTCTCCAACATCAGTTGCCATAGGTGCAGTAGAAGGATCTGACCAGTCTCGTGTCCATTCAGGATTATTACTACACCATTTTGTCCATTCATGAACACTTAGAACTACTTCCTTTTGTTCTCCAGTTTCTTTGTTGATAATTGGATATGTTGCCAAATTACTCACCTCCTAATTATGTGTTTATGTCAGGATAATTTATTTATGGACTGAGTTTTGCTCTGTGAAGACGCTTGGTTTCATAATAATCCCAAACTTCTGGTGCCCATTCTTTAATGATAGGACACATTTGTTCACAGAGTGCCTGAATCTCAATTTGTGCATCAAGTTTTGACCGAAGATCAAGAAAGTGCAACACAGAACGAAGATTGAATGAAACTACAAAGTCCTGACGAATTCCTTGTGGAAGGTAATCACGGATATGTTCTTCTGATGCACCAATTTCGTAATAATCATTTGCATACTCTTTACATGCAGCAAGAGCAAGTGCTAGTTTCCCTTGACGATTCTCTTCCGTCCAATCATACTTCTTACCCTTACGATTGGTATAGAACCCCGCAGGACGCACGTAGAAGACATCCTCAGGACTTAGTTCACCTTCTGCAACCTTAAGAACACGTTTCCCAGTATATCTTTGTGACTGCACATCAAAACTTACACCAACACGATGAGTTCTTGCCTGAACCATTACATTATGAACATAACCACTTACATTCATAATCAATCCAGGATGTTCCAAAGGACCATAATGACCCCTATCGTTTGCAAGAAGTTGCTCTACAACCCACTTCCCTGCCTTTTCTTCATCTGGAGGTGTTTTTGTGTGAATTGGATATTCTGAATAATCTTGTTTTCCTGCATACCATACAATCTGTTGAGGGTTTGGAATTGCTCCAAGTTTTACAACCTTAAGATTTTTATCCACCTCAAGGAGATCTTTTGATTTTACTGGCTTCATTCTTATATCTCTTTCTTGAAAAATTTACGACACTTTTTAACTTCTTTCAGTTCATCTTTAATCATTTGGTATGCGTCTTCAGCATTAATGCGTTTAGACATTTCCATAGCAGTGATAATTTCAACTCTTGTTCCAAAATGTTTGAGTGCTTCCTCAAAGCAATTCAATTCTTCATACATTATGGTTCCTCGTAATAATTAGGTTCGTAACTTTTATCTTCCTTCATTCCAGAAATAAGTTCATCAAGTTTAACTACGTTAGTTTCCTCACCAATCTCAATTTTGAGAAGATTAACTAATGTTTCCATGTTACAAACAATAAGTTTTACTTTTTTTACGTCCATAAAATCAATCCACTATATCCATTTTACACAAAAAAAGGAGGATAGTCAATCCCCCCTTAAAGTTTATTTTAAAGTAAGTTTATTTCACTTAGTATAAGAACGACCACGATAACAGAATGTACCGTGAGTTTCTTTCGATTCTACACAACGTGTATTATAATCAACACCACGATAAGCGGTGTGAGTAATCTGTGCGTCATGTAATGCAGATGCTTTATTGATCTGCTTCTTGATGATGTTAAGTGTGTTCATTTTTTACTCCTAAAGTAATAGAGGGTTTTTAATCCCCGTTCCTTCAGTCGTGTGCGTCCCAATAACATTCGGGATTTGACTCCTTCATTGTCTCAACCAACTCAATCTTAAAGGCATTACCAATGTTCTCATTTCTCTGCATACGCAGGATGATAGCATCAGTTTGCTGACAGGTGAGTGTTGTATAGAATAATAGTTCTATCATGGGATCAACGCTCCGTTGCGCGACTTACTTGCGTCCTGTGGCGTCTTTCTATGCTATGTGCATAACGAATACCACATGGATGAACGATAGGTCTATTATA
>DKPS01000241.1:0-2737 GCA_002471345.1 Saprospiraceae bacterium UBA7328 | reverse complement strand
GATGAACGATAGGTCTATTATAGACCTTATACTGTATTTAGTCAACATCATTCAAGGAGTGGTGTGACAGTTTTATAATCGACCCTACAGGTCAAAAAAATTGCCGAGATTTTTGTCGAACAAAAATGGAATTAAAAGTCAATTTTGGTTTTGAGTCCCTTCCTCAACAAGTTTAGTTACATAATTTTCAGTACCATCCATAACTTTAATGTCATAGATTGGTGTCTTCATATACCTCTTGATTTTCTTGTACTTTTTTAAAAGTACATCAACTTCGTCTTGATTAATGTTAATTTTAAGTTCAACTTTTTCCTTACCAAATCCTTCACTCATCTTTTTTTCTTATCTTCTGGTGCTTTATATCCCCAAAGTTTTGGATTAATCCTTCCTTGAGACTGAGTAATGTTAATTAAATCTTTCTTATACTTGTCCCAATACTCATCAAAAATTTCTACTTGTTTTTGACATGTTACAATATCAAAATGTGTAGATCCGTCTTGAAGATACTCAACAAGAAATGCATTAGTTGGTAATGATTTATCTTCAGAGATACTTGGATCACAATCTGCTTGAATTACTTTAATATCTTTTGACATAAAAAATTAAACTCCCCACTTAATATCAGGGTATGCTTCTTTTACATTTTCAAAGGTAATATTATACACATCAGTCAGTGCTTTATCTTTTGTGAGTATTAGAATTTCTGCTTCTTTTGGGTGAAGTCCTTGAAGAATGTTAATAAACATTGTTTCACGACGAATAGAGGACAAAGAAGGATTTCCGTAACGATTTCCTTTTCGGATAAAGTTATACAATTTATTACACTCTGCCCTGAGAGAAGTTTTACCTGTTCTCATGTCTTCTTCTGCACCATTATAAGAAATGGAACGGTCTCCAGTTAGTTTACTATTTACATTTGCACTTAAAGTTCCACCAGTAGAAGTCATTTCACGAATGTCTGCAAAAGGAACTTCACCTTCAGGTAAAAGCGAAACAATACTATCATCAAAGTTCCACATAACAATAGAAATCATAGCATCATTACGATACTCTTTAAGAACTTCTACTTTTTTTGCTTTACTTCTTTGTTTTGATACAAGTTCAAGAATTTCATACTGAAAGCAATTCCTATCTAATTTTGGAAGAGGAATTGCTTTCCTTGTATTAGTTTTTTTAGTCGTCGTCTTCGTGTTTGTCATAGTCATTTTCATTTTCAAATCTTACAGCGATTACTTCATCTGGAATAATGTTACCATCATTATCAAAAAATTCAGGATGAAGATTAATTGGTTGGTTTTCTAAGAATGTTCTATATGCTATCCACCCTACTATACCACCGACAACAAAGAATAGCAATGTCATCATTATAGAAATGGTGAGTATGAATGCTTGTTCCATTTTTTCTCCGAGAGTTACTTTCTACTATAAAATGCTCCCGAAAGGAACATCTAAAAACTGAACGTTTTCTTAGTGCTCCTCCATTCTATCATTATTTAGTATAATTAAACTAAATTATTTTCTCGAAGATACGCTACAGTTTCCGTACAACCACCAAGATGAGTTTTATTTAATACAACTTGAGGAAATGTTGAACCTTGTCCAAACTTATCATAAAATTCAGTTATTATGTAATCTTCATTTAACTTATACACAACATGTTTTTGTTCTGATAGTTCAAGAACTCTCTGAACTTTAGTACAAAAAGGACACCCATCTTTAGAATAAACTACAAAAGTCATAAACAATACCAAATAAGTCCTACGTTTATAAGTAAGGAAAGAACTACAAAAACTTTAAGTTTAAGTTTTCCTTCGTCAGTTTCTTCACCAGTAATCTGTAATGCCATTTTATCTCTAACAGCATTAACACGATCATCATCATACTGCTTAAATGCTCCTCGCTTTTCTACCTTCTTATAGTAGTGAAGAGCATTTAAAATAATTGTATAATCTTCAAATGATAAGAGAAATCTATTCATCCATTTTCAGTTTCTTACGTAACTCTCTCTCCATCTTAGCATACTTTCGATTCATCATCCAGTTTGTAATCGGATTCCTTGGATGAAGTTTTGCCATCATATAATACCTCTGTATATTTACTCGGATGACTTGAAATTGTAAACTGAGGTATTTGACTACATTTTCATCAATAATGATTAAGTATGCAACGATTGCAAAAATAGTAAGTAAAGTAAAATTAACTGGGTTCATGAGTTTTGAATCCTCTTAAAACATACTGAGTTGAACCAACCCATTTTATGTAGAAGTTTGACCTTCGTGTGTTGAGAATGAACTTTCACTTTTTCGATTGTATATTCTTTTCCAATAACTAATAATGATCTTGGGTCATCATTATTTCCCCATCTGATTTGTTCTTTTGAACATCCCATGTACTCTACTACATCACCCTTTTCCATTATTTTTTCTTTCTCGTTCTGTTTTAAAGTAAAGTTTATAGTATGGTTTTTTCATTTCATTTAGAGTATTCATATCTTTCTCAAATCCCATGTATTTACAGAGTTGATATGATCCTTCTAACTCACTAATCAGTCTTAGTATGTTTGCAGGATGCCTTTCAAGACCACCAAAGTCATACTTTGAAGTCATACAAACATTCCTTGTTCATTCATATACTGAAGTGCTTCCTTCATACTACCAATGTGATGATATCCAATTGCAACCTGGGGATATGTTGCAATTGTTCCAAACTCTGACTCAAATGCATTATCATCAAAGTC
>DKPS01000143.1 GCA_002471345.1 Saprospiraceae bacterium UBA7328 | reverse complement strand
AACACATTGATCCTCAATTTATTAGCAAAATTCTCTACCCATAACTATAGCTATGCATTTCCAATTTTGCAAATCCTTGAGAACCAAGCCGTTATTCTTGTCAGACAACATAGTTATTAAATCACTTCAAAGAAACATATTAATTCTCATTCATATTTAATCTCTTGCTTCTCAGCTCCCTAAAGGGGTAAATTTTCTCAGCATTATTCACAATGCATACAATTATAATACCTGATCATATCATTCGAAAAGATAGATTAGAAAATAAAACTTTAAAAAAATTCTAACTCTTTGTGCTCTTTTTCATTATTGGCAAGGTATGTGCATTAAGCATATCAGTTCTTTAACTTTTGAAAATACTTAAGGGATTAAGTATTGGAGAATTTCGGGGCAGTTACTGGGGGGTACACCGCCCCATTTTTATTTGGGCAATTCTAAGAAAATATCAATTCTGATTTTTTCTTCACCATTCTCTCAGCATCTTTGATGGAATCCCATCCCATTCATTGTATGATTTTATACATCCTTTGCGTTCTTACTACTCTACTTGCTATAGATTACGCCTTTTTTATACGTGACATCTGTAAGACTTGGAATGATCATGAAGAGTTCAGTCCATCTAGTGATAAGATAGATACCCCTTTCATCTCCATAGTCATAGCTGCACGAAACGAAGAAAATCGAATAAGCCAATGCCTTAATAGCATCTCAGCAAATGATTATCCTAAATCGGAATATGAAATCATACTTGTAGATGATCATTCTGAAGATGATACCAAATCCATAGCCGAAGGATTAAATATTTCAAATCTTCAAGTTTGCTCTCTAATGTCATTAAGAGATCAAAGAGAACATGTACCGTCCTATAAAAAGGAAGCCCTAAAAAGAGGAGTAGAAAAAGCCAAAGGATCATTAATCCTATTTACGGATGCCGATGTACTTGTACCTCCATTATGGATCAGAACTATGTCTAGGTATATTCTCGAAAAAGAAGTGGATCTTGTTACAGGTCCAATCAGATATCAATCTAATCCAAGCATATTGCAACAATTTCAAGCATTGGATATTGCAGGCACTCTCACATGGACAGCTAGTGGAATATGGTCGCAAAAGACCTATTTGGCTAATGGTGCTAATATGATTATACAAAAATCTGCCTATTTTAAATACCATAACCAGGCAGGAGATGATCAGGCTTCTGGAGATGATGTTTTTTTAATTCAGTCTATTGCTGCTGAAAGCCCAAACAGAGTAGATTTCATAAAAAGTAAAAATGCCATCGCAACAACTTTTCCAGAAAACACATGGAAGAAGTTGATCATCCAAAGATTGAGATGGGCTTCTAAAACTTCTTCTTATAGTAATAAAAGATTACAACTGAAAATTGGGAAAATCTTTGCTTTCAATTTTTCCCTTTTTACTCTTTTTATAGTAGGGTTTCTCTGTGCATCGTGGTTAACTTTGGCTGCTCTTGGCTGTTTTGTTCTCAAAATATGCTTAGACTTCTATCTGATAAATCACAATAAATTAATGTTTACCATTAGGCAAAAGAAAAGATATTTTCCTTTCTTTGTGCTCATCCATTCCATATTCATAATTTCTATAGGTTCTGCTGCAATATTGAACTTTAAAGGAAGTTGGAAAGGAAGAAATGTATAGCTTAAGCGCTATTTATTATTTTCGCACCAAACTTTTTAAATGTTCTCTCAGATCAAGAAAAAGGCAAGCCTATATGAACTATATGTAATCCTTTTTTCAGTATTCTGGGTTGGTTTTATTGGAATAGACTACATCAATAAACATCCTGTTTATTATGAATCCATAATTCATTTCAAATATTATAAACTCCTTGGGTTTCTAATTCTCTATGGGTGCTTTTTCAGTTGGTTCTTGTCTACAAAAAATAAATCGGTTAGCTCTTGGAGTAAATTACTTTTTATCCCATTCGTAGGATTATCTTTCTTCACCATTCTATTTTCTATGGCACTAGCCTATAGCAAATATTATTTCATTCCTCTTACCTCTGCCGATTATATACAATTCTTGTCGAATTCTGGTATCGTATCCTTATCAGGAATATTTGTACTACTTAGCCTTTATTCTCTTGGCAGTGTAGTCGCAGAAAAGTTTTTGATAAAAAAAGTCTTTCTAAAGTCCAATGTCATAATTGATTTGACCATAGGTTTGATGCTTTTTACCTTCTTACTCATTCCTTTAGCAGCATTGCATCTTCTCTATGTATTTGTACTACTTCCTATTTTGATTTTATTCTTCGTGGTCCGATACAAATATTGGGCTGAACTTTTTAAAAATATAAGGTCTCTTGCACCTAATTACTCAGCTTTGCAATTTGGCATATTGTTTCTTGCCTTACTTTTCGCAGCACTGAATTTTGCTTATATATTGAGTGCTTACCCACTTGGGTTTGATTCTAGAAATTATTATGTCAATTTATCTCTGCTTATTGCAGAAAATCATGGATTTGTAAAAGGTTTCCAACCTCATAATTGGGAATTGTTCACTGCAGCATCTAAAGTTCTCACAGGCAAAAATGAACTAATTCTATTCATGTCGTATGCTGCAGGGCTAGTATCCGCATGGGCCACATATCATTTGGCTCGATGGTTCAAAATAGATCAGACGTGGTCACTAATTACAGCTTTACTACTTCTAAGCACACCAGCTGTGAGTCATCAGATGTATATAGAACTTAAAGTAGATTTGAGTTTGCTTTTCTTACAAATTTCGACTCTTCTCATCTATCTCAAATATGAAAGATTAAAAAAAGGAGATGATCATAACCCATGGCACTTTATCATTCTTTTGGGACTTCTTTTTGGTTTTGGCTTAGGTATCAAGCTATTGCATTTTTTCTTGATTTATGGAATATTCTGTACCATTTCTTATCACAAAAATAATAAGGCTCTACTCTTTGCCACATCGCTTTTAGGCCTAGGTCTTGTACTAATACTCCAACTTGATGATCACACAGGATTAAGATCATTTCATCCAAATGCAGATATTATTGGATATGCTCTCACTTCGTTAGGACTAATCACACTAGCTTATTCAGGATATAAGGATTTTAGCATGAGTAAAAAGACTTATATCTCTTTAGCTGCTATTACACTTATTACCTTAATTACATTCAGTCCTTGGGTCTACAAGTCCTATAGAGAAGCCCCTTCATCCAGTATATTGCAATTGATCAGAGGCAATAGCCCCGGACATGTCATTGATCTTAATGAAATGCGTCAATTATACAACTCAACTCAAGACAAATGAAAAAAATGAACTTGAGGTTTTGTTGTTCTTCACATATGAAGTATGTTATACTCCTTTTGGCGATAATCCTTTCTTCTGATTTATATTCTCAAATCACCCCATCCATTGAGCTAGATAGCATAAATAGTAATAGCAGTCGTGAAGAAATTCAAAGATATTTTGGCTTTGAAAATGTCCTATTCAAATATACGACTCAGCCTTATGATTTGACTATGAATGTCAATGAATCAGCAAATTTTTTAGACATCGGCCCACTCTATTTGATGATTTTGCCTTTACTACTTGTCTTTGTAGCAATCAAAAGGCGAAAATTTCAAATGATTGCCTCTCTGGGGCTGGTCCTCTATATGATAAGCTGTTTGTTCTTTTCAAAAATTGTGACATCAGAAAACCAGTTTATAGCTTCTGATCAATTAGAAAGTGAAATTCAAAACCAAGAAAATTTTTCGACAACTGGAAAAATATTAATACCCATTTATAAAGAAATGGCTAATATTTTTAGGCCGGTCTATAATTTTTTAGATGGTCATATCCAGTTAGATCAATTGACATATCCTCTAGTTTTTATCGGATTTTTTATATCACTATTTCTAAGTGTCCGGATTGCAAAACTATCTTTTAAGAAACTCGTAATTATATACTTAAGCTTTGGTCTACTTTTCTTTTTACTTTCTGCAGGAATCCTGTGGTATGGATTTCTATTAATACCTCTGTCACTCTTAATAATTAATAGGACATATCAAAAGTTTCAGACCCCACTACTGAATAATGTCTTTTATAAAAGCACACTTTTCCTATTTGCATTATGCATACTAGGGTTTTTTATTTTGCGCCTTTCTAATATTCAGCCTAATGATTCAGTTCAGTCCAAAGGGAAGCTTCTTTTTTATTCCAATATTTTCGCTTACTCTGTTGGTCACAAATCAGAAAGCGAAAGTTTAGATCTAGTGTTTCCAGGAATATCATCCACATTGGATCAAATCAACAGCGACCAAGATCTCATTTACAAAATTGGGACCAGCCTTACCATTCACATTGATAAGAATAATGAAAGAATCTTCACAGACAATCAACTTTCCATGTTTTATTCATTATTTCAAACCTATGGTTCAGCACAAGAAGTTTTCAAAGCTTTAAAAGCTTATGGATTCACTTATTTTATTGTAGACCTGCATACATCCTCCATAGATAGAACACCTGACAAGTCTCTCACCAAAAAATTTGTATTGCTCCTAGAATCTTTATACAATAATCCGAATCTCACATTACTCAGTACAGATAGAAGAGTTCAGGTTACTACAAATCAAGGGACAAAATCTATCAATGCAGTTTTTGGAGAAATTGAATCTTATGGGAATTATGCGGTGTATAGGTTAGATTAAATAAAAAGAAATTCTCTTTTTATTTATTCTAGCAAGAACACATTCAACAATCAAATATTCAATTTCATATTCAATACATTTGAAATCTAAAATAAAAAATTTGAATAAAAAAGCACTAATCACTGGTATTACAGGACAAGATGGAGCTTATCTAGCTGAATTTCTGTTGAAGAATGGATATGAAGTCCACGGCATCAAAAGACGATCTTCAATTTTCAACACATCAAGGATTGATCATTTATACCAAGATCCACATCTCGACCATCAAAGATTCATTCTTCATTATGGCGATTTGACAGATTCAAGCAATATCATTAAAATAATTCAGACCGTTCAACCTGATGAAATATATAATCTCGGTGCCATGTCACATGTTAAGGTTAGCTTTGACACTCCTGAGTACACTGCTGATGTAGATGCCTTAGGCGCCTTGAGAATACTAGAAGCTGTAAAGCTTTTAGGTTTGATTAATAAAACAAAAATTTATCAGGCCTCTACTTCTGAGCTTTATGGAATGGTCCAAGAAGTTCCTCAGACAGAAAATACTCCTTTTTATCCCAGATCTCCTTATGCAGTTGCTAAACAATATGCATATTGGATAGTCGTAAACTATCGTGAAGCTTACAATATGTTTGCCTGCAATGGGATCCTATTCAATCATGAGAGTCCTCTTAGAGGAGAAACTTTTGTAACAAGAAAGATTACTAGAGCAGTT
>DKPS01000010.1 GCA_002471345.1 Saprospiraceae bacterium UBA7328 | reverse complement strand
ATTTTACTTCTTCAGCCAGGAAGAGTTGATAAAAGAAAGATCTTGTATGCAGTTTCTTTTATTCTCATTGTAGTTGGATTCCTAATTTCAGGATCCAGAGGGGCTCTCGCTATTCCTGCAATTGGAGGTATTACATATCTCATTTTCTGTAAAAATTTCAAGATTCTCATTGCGGGCTTTTTTGTATTGTTTACTACTTTTTATCTCCTAAAATACACACATATTGCTCATGGCAATGAACAAATAAGAAGAATCAGAACGGCTCTTGCTGATGATAACCCTTCACTAAATGCAAGATTAAAAAATCAGAAGACTTTTGGAAATCATTTAAGAACACGGCCATTTGGAGGTGGAATCGGATCAGCAGGATTTTGGGGGAATAGATTTAGCCCCAACACACTACTTGCTGAGACTCCTACTGATAGTTATTATGTTAAGATATGGGCTGAGACTGGGATTGTAGGCCTTTGTTTACATGTTTTAATGCTAGGCTATTTTGTAGGTAAAGGCGGTGTTATTCTTTGGAATCTAAATGATGCAGGAATTAAGAATCAGGTTATGGCCATGTATTGTGGTGTAGTAGGTGTACTAATGGCGAGTTATGGAAACCAAGTATTCAGTCAGATGCCTACAGGAATGATTATGAACATTTTTATTCCACTTATTTTTTTGGCCCCCTCATTCGATCACATGATCAATAACAAAACAAATTAAGATGATTATTATCTCAGTAATTGGATGCCTCCTCCTAATATACCTTTCGTACTGTGGAGTACTCCCATTTATTCTCGCAATTGCTGGAAAACTTCAAAATCACAAGCAAAATATCATTGTATCAAAACAAAGAAAGATTTTAGTTCTGATTCCTGCATATAAAGAAGATTCAGTAATTGTAGAAACGGCGTTGCAATCATTAAATCAAGAGTATCCTCAAAATCTATATGATGTAGTAATAATCGCGGATAGTCTTGCGAAAAATACTATTGAAACTCTATTATCATTGAATATTAATGTGCAAAGAGTATCCTTTGAAAAATCAACGAAGGTTAAAGCACTGAATCTTGCTCTTCAGAAATGGGTGGATCCTAGTTATGAAGGCGTGGTAATATTAGATGCTGACAACATTATGCACCATCAATTTTTAGCCAATATCAATGTTGGGTTAGAAAATGAAATGTATGCTATTCAAGGTCAAAGAAAAGCTAAAAACGCTGATACTTCCATGGCATTTTTAGATGGAGCGAGTGAAGATATAAATAATCACATCTATTGTAAAGGTGCCTATAACTTAGGATTGTCTTCAAGACTTTCTGGATCTGGCATGGCATTCTCTCCACTAGTATTAAAGAATGCACTAAAGAAGAGTGTTGCTGTAGGTGGCTTTGATAAAGAGTTAGAACTGGAATTAACTTCAAAAGGGATACGAATTCATTATTTAGAAGAGGCCATTATTTACGATGAGAAAGTGAGGCACAAGCAAGCCTTTTCAAGCCAAAGAACACGATGGATTCAAGCTCAATATCAATATTTGGGATATCATTTAAGACATAGAGTTTGGGATGGAATTAAAGCATTGAATGTTGATTATATCTACAAAGTATCGATCCTGGCACTCCCACCTAGATTACTGCTCCCAATTATCTTTTTTTGTAGCAGTGTTTCTTGGAGCCTATTAACGGGTTTAAATAACATCTCTAGGCTGTTGTGGATACTTCTCATATTGAATATTACAAGTTTTATAGTCGCTATACCCAAATTATATTTCCGAAAGAAAGATCTAGTGAAGTGGTTGGGATTATTTAGTGCAGTTTTTCAAACATTGAAAGCTCTGACCAACTTGTCAAAGGCAAGAACATCATTTCTTCACACCGCTCATTCCACAATGGCAAGCAATATGAGCAAGAAGAAAATATCATGATGGGAGAAGGACTGCCATGGGGTTTGGTAATATGTGTTTTTGTCTTTGGTTTGGTCTGGGGGATTAATCAAGCCAGGATTGAATCAAAAACCAATCAATAGTTATGAAAATATTGTTCAATAATCAATTTTACTCTCTATTGGCTTTTGGCTCTCAGTGGGGCCTCGCATTTATAGCTTTTATGATTTTAATAAGAACTCTATCTCCAGAAGATTTAGGAATTTGGATTCTCTATATGACCTTAATGACTATTGCTGAGCAAGCACGAAATGGGCTTATACAGAATGGATATATTACTTTTTTAAAATCTGAAAAATATGTTATAAATGTTTTGCAAGCATCTGCTCTTCTGCTTTCTTTAGTGTCTGGAGTTTTAATGAGCATTCTAATGCTCATAGTAGCTTTAATTCTAGCATGGGTAACACAAACACCAGACCTTGTTTATATTTCATTGATATATCCTATTTATGTATTGGGAAGCTCAATTTTGAGAGTCTGGGAATCCCATTGCATAGGAATTGAAAACTTCTTAAAAATAGCCATAACAAAATTTACTTATGGAGTGACTTTTATTGTGGCCATTATAATTGCTCAAAGATTTGGGCCACTAAATCTTCAATGGTTACCATTTTTTCAAGTTATAGCACTCATCGTATCCTTGAGCTTAGCGGTTTGTTTGTTGTCAATCTCGTTGAGATTAAAGGATTATAGCGGCTTTTGTATCCGTAATCTTATCGATTATGGTAGATATGTCCTTGGAACTAACATCAGTTCTATTTTGATAAATAAAGTTGACATATTTATTCTCGGTTTTTTGTTAGGACCGGTAGGAGTAGCCTTTTACAATGCGGCGTCCAAATTGATAAATGTAGTAGAAATACCATTGACAAGTATTTCTCAAGTAGTCTTTCCAAAAATTTCACAAGTATATCAAAACAATTCTAGGCCAGAGACTGGTCAATTAATCGAACATTCCGCTACAATTGTCCTTACTGTAATGCTTCCTCTCTGTTTATTACTTGGATTCTTTGCTGAGACAGCATTAGTTTTTGTAGCAGGGGAGGAATATCGCTCAAGTGCTATTATACTTCAGATTTTAGCTTACTCAGCTGTTATAAAATCAATTGGTAGAATCTTTGGAATTTCCTTAGATGCTATCGGACGACCTCAAAGGAATTATCGCCTAATTTTAGCTAGCATAGGTATCAACGTAAGTCTAAACTTTATTTTATTTCCATTTTTTGGAATCACAGGAATCGCATTAGCTACTTTCCTTTCATTGTCCTTTGGATCAACATTGGCCTTTTACTATTTAAAGAAGGACATCCCTATTCAGTTTGTCAATATACTTTTTTCTGTATTGACCTTTAATTTATTCTTCAACAAAACTAAACAATATGAAACTTCGCTTCGCACATAACCAATACCTAATGAGTAAAAGAATATCTCGATATTCCAAATTAGGAAAGATTGTAAATAGAATTTTGGGCTCGACAAATATTGGTCAATATGCTAGAGCTAATATTTTTAAAAAATTGATCAGAAGTCTTCCTCACCAATCTTTCAATAATATCCTAGACCTTGGATGTGGTCAAGGGGAATATGCCTTTATGATGGCCGGAGCTTTGGAAAAAGCCAATATAACTGCACTGGATGTAGAACCTGATCGACTAAAGTCGATCAATGAAGTTATTGATAATCACAGAATCAATAATATGACTACACATTTAGGGCCTTGTGATTCACTCCCAGAAAATAAAAATTTTGATTTTATATACTCTGTAGATGTTTTCGAGCATATCAAAGAAAATGAAATGCCTTTTAAGGAAGCTTATAATCGCCTTGTTCAGGGTGGGAGATTATTGGTAAAAATGCCCAGTAAAATTCAGAAAACAGTTTTGCCAGAAAGATGGTTTTCGGACCATCATCAATGGTTAGACGATGAGCATATAGGGCAAGTATACATGCTGGAAGATCTTAAGGATAGAATGAACAAGGAAGGGTTTGAGATTGAACAGGCTTATTATACGGATGGAAGGATTTCTAGATTCAGCTGGGAGCTGGGATATTTAAGTCGTAAGGCGGGTGTTATTTCTCAGGTTTTGATGCTTCCATTCCTTAAAGGATTGGTTTTAATTGATCGCTTGGTCTTTAATAATCAAACAGGCAATTCTATTCAAATAATAGGGAAAAAAATATAATCATGACAAGACATAAGAAAGTATCTATTGTTATAGTCAATTATAAAGACCCTAAGGATACTCTGGAGCTTTTAGATTCTTTAGTTCATGTTTCATATCCAAATTTTGAAACAATTGTTATCGATAACGGAACAAAAATTGATCGAACAGATTTGTATCAGACCAGATTGGAAAATGTTAAAGTTTTTAAATTGCCTGAGAATCTTGGTTTTGCTGGGGGAGTGAATTCGGGAATTGATAGAGCCACCGGACATTTTATTTTGTTGCTGAATAATGATACAACTGTCGAACCTGATTTTATAGGCCCCATGGTTGATGTTTTTGATCAGAACAAAGAGGTTGGAATGGTTTCGCCTAAAATATTATTTTTTGATCCTTCTAATAAATTACAATACGCAGGAGCAAAGTCCATCAGTACTTGGTTTGGGCGTGGTAGGAAAATTGGGTTTGGTAAAATGGATGGCCCTAAGTATGACCAAAGTGGTGAAACCGGTTTGTGTAATGGAGCATGTTTAATGATTAGAAAAGAGGTAGTGGAAGACATAGGCCTGCTGTCTGAGGACTATTTTATGTACTATGAAGAACATGATTTCTGTCTCCGTGCTAAGAGATATGGATGGAAATGCTATTATGCTGCTACATCTAGGATATATCACAAACAGTCAATGAGCATAGGAAAGGAAAATCCTATAAAAAATTACTATTTAAGTAGAAATAGACTCCTATTCATGAGAAGATTTAGCGGAGGTTTTTCATTACTATTTTTTTACATGTATTACACGCTCTTTCAATTACCTATTTCAATTGCTCTTCATTTGACAAAAGGCCAGGTGATTTCAGTCAAGTATTTGGTAAAAGGATTTGTCTGGAATTTTAAAAATTAAAATGAACAAACAAATGATAGACTTAATTCAAAAAGAGAAAATTAAAATTGCAAATGATCATGATTTGGAAGAAGGTGAATTTAGAATACAAATCATATTGTTTTATAGGTTGGCAAAACTGGGAGTTAATTTTATTGTCACTCGATGGTATTTGCGAAAAGTTAACACTTTAGGGAATTTGCTATTCACTAATAAGAAGCCCGATATACAGAATCAGGGTCATATCAGCATAGGAAACTTGACGAGGATATGGTCTAATGTAAACCAGTGTCGGCTGTCTGTTAAGAAAGGAGGAAAGCTTATGATAGGGAACGGTTGTAGAATTAATGGCCCTGTCATCGCCGTGACTAATTATGTGAGAATAGGAAATAGATGTAGGATTGCTCCTCAAGTTTATATAATGGATGGTGATTTTCACACCGTTGAGGATCGATTGGCAAAAGGTGAATCAAAACCAATAATTATAGAGGATGATGCTTGGGTGGCTACCAGATCCATGGTGTTAAAAGGAGTTACTATAGGAAAAGGTGCTGTTGTTGCAGCAGGATCAGTTGTTACTAAAGACGTCGATAACTATACTCTCGTGGGGGGGGTGCCTGCTAAGTTTATAAAAAATATTAGACCAAAAGGTAATGTCCAGGTACTAAAGAAAACACAATTACAAATTCAAGAAACAGCATAGAATTATGGAAATAATATTTTGGTTTCTCATTGCATCAATCATATTCATTTATGGAGGGTATGGATTAGTGCTTTCTCTTTTTATTAAAAAGCGAAAGAAACCAGATCTGAGTATATCGTTATCGAAAACACAAGATCTGCCTACAGTGAGTCTGATTATAGCAGCCTATAATGAAGAAGACTTTATTCAAGAAAAGATAAACAACTCTTTAAGTCTTCATTACCCAGCGAATAAATTAAGGATAATAATAGTAAGCGATGGATCTACCGATCAAACAACTTCAATCGTTAAGAGATTCACAAATATTGAGTCTTTATTCGAACCAGAACGGAAAGGAAAAATTCATGCTATTAATAGGGCAATGAAAAAGAACTATTCTGATCTCACAATATATACGGATGCAAACTGTATACTCAATAAAGATGCAATTAGGAATATTGTCAAACACTTTGAAGATATTAAAGTAGGGGCTGTAGCAGGAGAAAAAAGAATACGCATAAACAAGACTAGCAAATCAAATGCTCATGGCGAAGGCTTGTATTGGAAAATTGAGTCAATGCTAAAAAAGATTGACTATTCTTTCTATAGTGTTGTTGGGGCTGCGGGAGAATTATTTGCAATAAGAACCAATCTTTACGAGCCAATTGCTGAAGATTCTATTCTTGATGACTTTATGATTACATTAAATATCAATATAAAAGGATTTCGTACAGCATATGCACCTGATGCATATGCCATTGAAAATGCATCATCAGAAATAGAAGAAGAGTTTAAACGTAAAGTTAGAATTGCTTCAGGCGGTTTTCAATCTGTACAAAGACTATTTAAAAGAATCAATCCACTTGTACTCCCCAAGTTTGCTTTTTTATTCTATGTACACAGAGTTTCTAGATGGTATTATACACCTTTTGCCTTAATCGCCATTTTCACAACGAATGTCTATCTCGTTTTTAATGATCATTCGATTTATATATTCTTATTTATTCTTCAATTATTGTTTTATTCTTTAGCATTTTGTGGGCATTTGTTAAGAAATTATGGTCAAATTATAAAAGGAAGTTTGGTACCATACTATTTTACGTTTATGCATATTGCTGTCTTGAAGGGACTTTGGATTTATATTCGGAAGAAACAAAACGTAAAATGGGAACGAGCAAAAAGAGAAATATCCTCATCTATAAAGGATCCAACCGTTTCCACAATTTAGTACGATGTGCTCTGCTAATTGGAATGATTTTCTTCCCAATTAGAACACTATTGTCTTGGATATCAATAATCTTAGAAAGGTTTATTATATATGATCTATGAATTTTCATTAAGTCAGGATGGTTTATCTTGAGATCAATACTTTTGAGGCTAGAATGAACCATAAAATGGGATGAGGCGGTTTTAAACCGTACATAATCCCTTACCGTTTCAATAAACTCCAAATCGTTGATTTCTACTCTAACTAATCTGCCATCTGATTTTACAAATAAGTAATCATTATAGTTCTCGGTTACTTCTTCTTTGCTAAGTTTATATTGCGCCCTGTTAACAGCATTTAGAATTCGCGGTAGTGAAACAGGTTTCGTTATATAGTCTATTACTACATCTCTATACTCAAAAGCATCTGCTGCATATTCACGTTTTGCTGTTGTAAAGACTATCAAAGGCAAATCTCTCATTTCTTTTACAAGATCAAGGCCTGTAGTCCCAGGTAATTCAATATCAAGAAATATGAGGTCTATTTCATTCTTTTGTAAGTACTCAATGGCCTGACTCACGTTCTCACAAACGCCTATTACTTGTAAATCATCAATCTTTTCACAAAATTTTAGAAGTGAAATTCTTGATATTTCGTCATCCTCGACAATTAGACAGTTCAAATTATTATGCGTTTACTAAATCTGATAAAACAATTTGGGCTTTTTTGACAATTGAGTTGTTTTCTTTTACGGTGTTAAATAAATGTGTCAATTCACTTCTAATCAATTGTTCATCAAAAGGATTTAATTTAATCAATTCTTCTATACTCTGTATTTGTAATTCTATTTTTCCCAATCCGACCATTGAGAAATTCGGTTTTATCTTGTGCAATATACTTTTGACCTTTTTCCAGTCACTTCGATCTAGATTGATTTTTAATTGATCTAATTCATTTGGAATGTTTTTTAAATAAATTTTGAATATAACAGAAGCATGATTCCAATCACCTTCATATAATTGCAAAATTTCTTGTTTGTCAATACCATTTGGCAATACAATATTTTTGTAATCTCTCGGGATATAGTCAACTGTTGAAAGAAGATTTTGCATCGCATTAAGAAGAGTATCAGGTGTAAAAGGCTTACTAATGTGGTGATTCATTCCAGATTTTAAAGCTTTCTCCTTTTCGTCAAGCAATGCAGATGCTGTCAAAGCAATAATTGGAATTTTATTATTTTTATTTGAATTCTGATTTCTGAGCCAAATGGTTGTCTGGTACCCATCCATAATTGGCATTCTGATGTCCATTAAGATTAGATTAAAATTTTGTTCTTTAAGTATTTCTTTAGCTTCAAATCCGTTTCGGCTAGATGTAAAAGGCAATTCATTTTTCTCAAGTATTTTTTCTATGTAATGTCTATTGATGTCATTGTCTTCTACAATCAAAATATTTATCCCGTCATTGACAACTGGCACTGTTGGTATTTTTTTTGTTGAAATTGGTTTTGGCAATAATTGGAAAGGTATTACGACCCGAAAACTTGTTCCCTTACCTTTGATACTAGTGACAGCGATACTTCCACCAAGGAGTTCTGTCAATTTCTGAGTGATAGTTAAACCAAGACCCGTACCTATTCTCTTAGATTCGTCTACCTTGCCAGCTTGACTAAACCTATCAAAGATGGTTTTTATTTGTTCTTCGTCAATTCCTATTCCGGTGTCCTTTATTAAAAATTCAATCCATACGTTTTTATCTTTTCGTTCTTGGAGTCTTGCCTCTAATTCAATACTTCCATTTCGTGTAAATTTAACCGCATTCGTCAATAAGTTTAACAAGATTTGATTTAGGTAGGTTGGATCACTAACTAAGGGGTTAGGAATGTTAAAATCAAAGAATGAATTGATCACTACATCCGTGCTAGAAAGATTAATTTCAATGGTCTTTTTTAGGCTATAAAATGCATCTTCAAGGTTAAATGGTTTTAAGGATAATTCCATTTTTCCCTCAGCAATTTTGGACATATCTAAAATATCTGAAACCAAAGAATTTAATAAGTCTGTAGAAAATTTGATATTGTTGACGTAATTAAGTTGTTCTGGAGACATATCAGTGTCATATAGGAGATTAGCCATTCCGATAACAGAATGAAGAGGATTTCTAATTTCATGACTCATGTTTGCCAAAAATTCTTTCTCAATGTCTCGAGCTCTGTCTTTTTCTTTAATTGCATTTTGTAATTCAACTTCTAATTTCTTCTGAGCTGATATATCTAAGTGAATTCCAACACTTCCCGTCACTTCTTGTGATTTTCCATAAATTGGAGCACCAGAAATCAAGGCCCAAAATTTTTCTCCATTTTTTTTGATCATTTCTAATTCATATACTCCTGCTTCACCAGTCAAACGTTTAGAGTCATTCTCACTCATAGCAGATTTATTTTTTTTATCCAAAAAAATATCTGCCGCATTTCTTCCTATTAATTCATCAGCTTTATATCCTGTCATTTCACAGAAAGTATTATAAGGATTCAGGATATTGCCTTTATTATCAACCTCCATCAACCCAAGATTCATATTTTCAATTACCCTTCGATATTTTTCTTCACTTTTTCGAATGCTTTCACCTGCTTCAATTACCATTTTTTCAGCTTTTCTCTGTTTTTCAAGAAGAAGTGTGTTTTTAATCTTATCAGAGATCAAAGAAGCTATAGTTGTTACGAAGTCAAAGTTCTCTCGTGTAAAGAAATTCTTCTGCGAATGTTCTGAATCAATCACCCCAATTACCTCCCCATCAGATATGATTGGTATAGTTAGTTCAGAAAATCTTCTTTTATTGTCGACTATATATCTTTTGTCTACAGATGTATCATGAATAATTTCTCCTTTCCCGGACATAGCAACAAAACCTGATATTCCTTGTCCAATAGGAATTGTAATCGGATTTAGAATTTCATTGTTATTTTTTGCTTTATCTCCAAATGCAGACATTTGGATAAGATTCTTCCCATCATCAGATTTTAGATAGATTATACAATCTTCAAATCGTAAAGTCTTGATCAGATTTTGACTTACTTCCCACGTAATCTCTCTTACAGATTGTTTATCCATTACAGAAACTGCAAATTGATTTACTGCAGCTAAAAAATCAGCTTTTTCAGAGAGTTCTTTTGTCAAGGATTCTAATACTTTTTCCCTATTTCTTTTATTGGTGATATCTCTTAATACACCCAATATTTCCGTCTTGTTATCTGGAGCGTCGACAATTATTAGCCTTTGGCCCAACCATACAATCTTATCACTTTTTGTCCGAACTGCAAACTCATAATATGTAGCTGGGATTTTATGCTTTAACTGATTTTGATAAAACTCTAAGAAATCTTTTCTCTGCTCAGAAGCAACCAGTTTCGAATAGTCTTGTCCAATAATATCTTTTGGCTCAATCCCTAATATTTTTTTTATTGCTGGATTGACATAGCTAAGCTTACCCTTTTTATTTGAAATAGTAATGATGTCTTCAGCATTTTGTAATAAATTGAAATAACGACTGCGGTGCTTAGCCAGTTCAATAGAAGTGTCTTTAATCTTTATATTTAATTCCTTATTAAGTTTATCTAATGGGATATTGGCAAAATATAATTCATTAGATTTTTCCTCAAGTAGACGCTCAGCTTCTTTGCGAGCCAATCTTTCCCGTTGTAGTTGTTTCTTAAGTAATTCAGTTAGGGATTTTTCAACCATTTGACTATTGATATATAATACAATAATTTCTTTCTCTATTCATCAGAACTTTCTCTAATAAAATTAGAGTAGAGTATGATAGATTTGAGATTACTATTTTGTATCATTTGCGACGAATAAAGATCAATAATATTTATTCTTTATGAATTTGAATCATAATATATGGCAATTTAATAACTAATAACTAATAACTAATATGTCTTATCTGCTTTGTTTATATAATTGAATTATTCTATTGGCTAATAAGCTATACCTTTCTTACTATAGAATTCTATTCTTGCCATATTGATACAGATGTTGCTCATCTTAGTCGTTGTTGTAGGAGAAAATTAGGATATAAATTTCATGTTCGAAACCATTTTGAAAACTTCTTTTCTTTCAGAATTAATAAGGCGGCAGGTAAGGAAGTAGCCCTTTTTTGGTCTTGTTCTTTTTTAGAGATGTGTATTTTAAGAAGAGAGTGTAGCGCTTTTCAGTGGAATGTAATCAAGTAAGATGATCTTTTCCTTGATTTCTTATCGCATCTAACACTTCTTTTAAGTCGTTAATTGTGGTCAGAGAGTTCATCAATGAAACTCTAAGATATAGGTCATCATTTAGTTGTGTTTGTACTAAATAGAAATCACCTTTCTGAAAAATGTCTTTTCTGATTTTTCTATTGAGTTCAGAAATGTCTTCTTGATTATTTGATTGATAGTCAGGAATATACCTGAAACAAACAATATTTGAATCGGGAAAAATTGCCAACTCAAAATCATCAGATTGATCTAGTACTTCAGCAAATTCACGGGCTAAATTGTATTGTCTAGTGACATATTCATCGAATATTTCAATTCCATATTCTTTTATAATGGTAAATACTCGTACGGCCATCATTACCTTGGTGCACTCAAATGTTCTTCTTGCTAAGTTGTACCACTCTCTATCTTCTTGTCCTTCCCATAGATAGTAAGCATCTTGAATAAAGGTGTGATAAGAATCGTCCTTTCTCTTAAATAATAATGCAGTAGTTAGAGCTGGAGTGAGCATCATCTTATGAGCATCTATTACTACACTATCTGCTCTCTCAGCACCACTCATGAGGTAATTATACTTTTTAGAAAAGATGGCAGGTCCTCCATGGGCTCCATCTACATGAAACCATAGTTTCTGATCTTTGCAAAAGTCAGCGATGGCATGGAGATCATCATAAGATCCAGTAGCAGTACATGGGGCGCTTCCAACGATAGCAAGCACCTTTTTACCATCTTTTGTTGCTTTGTCATATAGCGATGAAAGGGCGAGGGTATCCATCTTGAACTTATCATTTACTGGGACTTTAATGATGCCATTTTCA
>DKPS01000116.1 GCA_002471345.1 Saprospiraceae bacterium UBA7328 | reverse complement strand
AAAAATTAAGGAGCAAAGCAATTCACAATTTATTAGACGACAATTCACTCGAAGGGCTTTTAATACCACATAGAAGTTTAGAAAGCAGGAGACTTTATAAATAAGAACAATTACTGAAATTTACAGATGAATTACTTGTTATTATTGACAAAGAAATTAAATAACGAAGGCACATCAATGTATATGAATTCATTGCTCCCATTCAGTCTCTATGCTTCATATTCTTACCGTTAGCCATTTTGTCCCTTTCCTATCAATAGTGAGACACTACCCTATTTGCACACCGATATTACAGGCTAAATCTTGAATATTATCTAAACATTTCAAACTGTTCTAAAACGACGGTTTATTCTGCATTATAGGATCTCCCTTTTATTGATATGCTACTTTAGTGAATAAACATAAAACGTTTAGATAGATGTTGACCTACTTTCTTTCTTCAATTGTGATAGACAAAATCAACATCAAAGAATAAATGCGAAGAAACTATTTCAAATAGACCTCGAAAGTGTAATCTGATTAGAAATAGATGGATCATCAGGCAAACTCCACGTACCGGTTAGTCTATTTGTGCCTTGCAAGCTGACTTGTATGTTGCCATCTGTACATTCACTACCAGCTAAGTTTTCTTCAAAGAATTTATAGGTATTACCTGATTTGCTTAAAAACCTCCATTGTGTGGCACAATCAAAAGAAGTGCAAGAATAAACTTGAGTGTCACATTGACTCAAATCATTTAGAAATGAGTTTAAATTACCAGCAATACTGCCCTCAGTTAGTGATGAAATGTTAACAGATAATTGGATTGCTCCTAATCCTTGCTGAATAGATTCTCCTTCCCACATTCCAATGATAGAATCTATTTCTTCTTCATCTTTTGAACAAGACGAGATGAAAATCATGGATAAGATAGCGATGAAAATAAATAAATCCTTCATTTGTAATTTTTTATTATTCTAATAATTCTGGCCCAAACTTATTGATCTGCATGAACGCATATGCCATACTTTTGGGTGGTAGGAATTCACAATTTCTCTGATATTAATTAAATAATGGGTTGAATTTTCGATTTTGAGGTTCTTGTTGAACAGTAGAACGACAGCCAGAGCTACTATTACCTTAAGATCTTCTAATCACTTATGAATTATTGGTTTTTCATTCCAGAATGGATTCTCAATGATTTGTTTCTAATTTAATTCTTCGTTTCATTTACCTTCTCATAAACTTTCCTGAAGGTATTGAAGACCAATGTTCTTCAATATGTAGCCCAATTAACTTATTAAAGAATGAAGTCCCATAATACGATCAACATACTTTAACAAGAACAATCAAGTATAATCACTCATTTAGTTATATTCGGTTCTGATAAAAAAAATGATATGCGAATCCTAATAATTATTATAATCTCAACCTTTTTAACTTCCACTCTCCATGCCCAATGGAACAGTAATAAGAAAGCTGTTGTAAAAACAATAGATAATCATTTAGAAGAACTTACAGGTCTCAGTGATGAAATTTGGGCTTATGCAGAATTGGCTTTTGAAGAGTCAAAATCAGCGAAGGCATTATCAGATTATGCTGAATCCAAAGGATTCAAAGTAGAAAGAGGGGTAGGCAAAATACCAACGGCTTTCACCGCTACATATGGAAGTGGCAGTCCGGTAATAGGGATATTAGGAGAATTTGATGCACTTCCTGGATTATCACAAAAAACTTCACCTACAAAAGACCCTCTTGAAGAAGGAAAACCAGGTCATGGTTGTGGCCATAATGTTTTTGGTGTTGCCAGTTTTGGGGCTGCATTTGCAATAAAAGAATTAATGGATGCTGGCAAGATTAAAGGTACTGTTAGGTTTTTTGGTACTCCTGCCGAAGAGAAATACTTCGCTAAAGTATTTATGGCTAAAGAGGGCGTTTTTGATGGAGTTGATGTGATGATGGATTGGCACCCGACTGATGAGATCGAAACTGATGTTCAGAGCTCACTTGCATTAGTAGACTTTATGGTAGAGTTCACAGGACAAGCAGCCCATGCTTCAGCAGATCCTTGGAACGGAAGAAGTGCATCCGATGCTCTTGAGATGTACACTCAGGGTATGAATTACTATAGGGAACATGTAAAACCTACTGTGAGAATACATTATCACATCATGGATGCAGGGAAAGTGGTAAACGTAGTACCTGATTATTCTAAACTATGGGTAAGAGTAAGAGATACTAAAAGAGAAGGTATGAATGTAGTGTATAAGAGGATTATGGAAATGGCTGAAGGAGCTGCGATACTAGCTGATGTAGACTACAAAATCAATCTAATCTCAGGTATCCATGAAATACTTCCCAATCGAACAGGAGGCGCTAAAATGCAAGCCAATATTGAATTGCTCGGTGATATAGAATATACTGATCAAGAAACAAAATTTGGAAAAGGAATACAAGAAGCAACTGGAAAGCCTATGGTGGGAATGGATGGCACAGTAAAGCCAATGAGAGAAACACAAGAACACCCAATGGGTGGAAGTACAGACAGTGGTGATGTGAGTTGGATTGTGCCAATGATTCGAATGGGAGCACCTACAGCACCTTATAAAACGCCATGGCACAGCTGGGCTGTAGTAGCTTGTGGAGGGATGTCTATAGGACACAAAGGATTAGCATATGCTTCAAAAGCTTTATCCATGACAATGATAGACTTGTATGAAAGCCCTGATCTTATTAAAGAAGTAACAGCAGAATTTATGAAAAGAAAGGGAGATTTTAAATATGAGCCTATAGTACCCGATGGCCCTGCTCCTATTCCTGATTATATGTTTGATCATGATCACAGTGGTCATGAGTAAGAAAACGATTGGAATTCTTCTATTTGATGATGTCGAACTTTTGGATTTCGCTGGACCTTTGGAGGTTTTCACCTCCGCTAATTATCTGAGTCAAGATGACGCTTATGATGTAAAAACTGTAGGCCTCAAAAATAAAATTATAGTTTCTAAGTCACTTTTAGAAGTTACTCCTTCTGAAGTTATATCTGCTGATAAAGGATATGATTTATTTCTTATTCCAGGAGGTTTTGGAACTAGACCAATCATAAAAGATGAAGGAGTTCTATCCCCTCTAAGAAGTGTAATCGATAATTCTAAAAGAACGGCAACTGTTTGTACAGGATCACTTGTTTTGGCAAAATTAGGATATCTCAAAAACAAGAAAGCGACCAGTCACCATCTTGCATTGGATGTGTTACAAAAACAAGATGAGACTATAGAAATTTGTAAGGGAGAAAGATTTATAGATAATGGCCGTTTTGTTACATCAGCAGGTGTAAGTGCAGGAATAGACATGAGCCTCTATATCGTCGAACAGGAACTTGGCAAAAAGGCAAGAGATACTACAGCTAGTTATATGGAATATTTAGGTTAAGTCATTATCCTTATTCTGAAACTATACCTCTAATATTCCAATTCACGCTTTCACCATTAGTTTCTCGAAGTGATGTCCATCCATTAGTATTAGTAGATACAAATATCCAATCTCCATTTGGGTTTGCTGGGCCTTCATCACATCCAATAACCTGTTGACTACTACTCTGTGACCAATTGACACTCAGCCACATTTCATTGGATATATCCATAGGAGGGTTCAGTGTAATTCTATTTAATGAATTCGCTCTGACTCCTGAAGTAATCTCTTCACGAATAACTGGTACTCCTGGACCTGCAGCACTTCCTGAAGTATAAATATTTAGAAATATACTTGTTGGCACATCATAAAGGAAGACGTCAACCGCCGTAAGTTGCTTGCCTATGAATGAGCTGGTTTCAACGGATCTAAATCTGACTGCAGCTTCATGATCCCCGGCATCTATAAGTGGAGATGTAAAGTTCTCCCCATCATACCTCAGCTCATTTGCAGTCACATCGTCATCTTTCCCACATGCCAAAAGTCCGATAAGAATTATAGAATATAAAATGTATTTCATTTGTTTCATGTCTTTGATTATTCCTTTCTTTACTAACGTAAAACGTACACTTCAGCTATCATTAATACGTATAGATTAACATTTATTTTAAAAATTAGTGATCTTGAAAGTAATACTCGCATCATTCGTACAATCTGAAAAATCGGTCCAACAAGAAGTAGATCTATAAAACAACTAAAATGACAAAACCATATATGGCTCACAATGTCTTCTTTTGGCTTAAAGAAGATACCAGTGAAAAAGATAAATTGGCTTTTGAGAAAGGTCTTGAAAAATTAGGAACAGTCCGTAATATACAAAGTTTTTATTGGGGCAAACCTGCTTCTACTGAGAATAGAGATGTTGTAGATAACTCTTATCACTATTCAATAAATGCATTTTTCACGTCACTTGAAAACCAATTGACTTATCAAGAAGATCCTATTCATCATGAATTTATTGAAAATCACAGTCACATCTGGAAAACTGTGAAAGTCTATGACAATCTGACTAACTAAATCAGACCGTTATTCTATTTCATCCAATTCAGCTTCTTCTTTTTGGTATCCTCGATACGCTATGGCTCTCATTAATTCCATATTGGCAGGTCCTGTTGAATGCGGATTTGTTTGGTCATAGAAATTTTGATTAGCAGAGTTTTTCACAATCACCGTATTCGTGGTTGGATTGATATAGATATATTGATTAAAAACACCTCTAGCCCAAAATTCTCCATCATCCCCAGGTGGAATCCACCATTGGTATCCATACCCAGTCTCTGGATGAGCTGAATTCTTACTCATTGGAGTGACATGCTCAGCATCCATATTCAGCGATTCATTTACCCATGACTCTGGCACTAATTGTATTCCATCCCAATTGCCCTTATTTAGAAAGAGTCGCCCCACTTTCGCATAATCTCTCAGAGTTGCATTTAATCCTCCTAATGCCATTTCCATACCTTCATTATCCTTTAGCCAATATGCATCATGCTCGGCACCTATAGGGTCCCAAAGTTTTTCTTTAAAATATTGAGCTACACTTTTCCCAGTAGTTCTAACTAGGATCATTCCTAATACATGTGTGTTAATACTGACATAATGATTATATGTACCAGGTTCTCTTTCATTTACAAGTGACGCAGCAAACTCATCCTGCGACTCACCAAATGCAAATGCCCTGAACCATCTATTGATATCAGATTCTTGATCAGCATAGTCTTCGTTAAATTTTACACCTGATGACATTTGAAGTACATCTTTGACTTTCACACCTTCATATCCACTTCCTATTAATTCTGGCAGGTATTCTTCCACATTTTTATCAACCGAGCCCATATGCCCCTCTTCTTGCGCAATACCTAAAAGTGCTGATATCACTGATTTTGCCATAGACCATGAAATATGTCTAGTAGTCTCCGTTTGACCTCTCCAATAATTCTCATATACGATTGTATCATTCTGCAAGACTAAAAAGCCTTGTGTGTATGAAGAGTCTAGAAAATCCATGGTATTGAATTCGACCCCATTATGAGAAAATGTTTCTGGAAGTGATTCATTATTTCTACTTGAAAAAGTAAATGGCCGATCAGATTTACTCACTGTCTTAAAGTCAAAATACTGATCCATATTAATGAAGGTATCTTCTATATACTCCATTTTTACTTTCTCAGCTATTTCCATGGCACGTAAATACTTTGGAACAATCTTGACAGCAACCACAACAAGAGCTAGGAATAATACAGTCAGTATGAGCTTTACACTTTTAGACATCTCTTTATATTTCTTGATGAGAAAGTTATGAATTAAACAAGCTCGGTAGGTAATGAAAACTTGACCCTTAGACTAATAAATACCCTTTATCCCTGAATATAAAACGAGTATCACCATTTCTATTAGAATATGTCACTCCCTTGTCATCAATAATCTCTTGTGTGCCAGCTACTGCCATCATTGGAGCTCTTACTTTTTTTAGGTAAGATTTCATATTCCTTTCAGAGAGACCATTAAGGTGAATTCGAAATATTTCTGTAAATGAAATAGCTGTTTTTAACCAATTCTTCCTGAGCCACACTATTAACATCACTATACAGTCCAACAATCTACCTAAGACCATTCCCCACCATATGCCAGTCGCTCCCATGTCCATCTGAAAAGCAAATAAATAACCTAGTCCAACGGTAATAATATTTCGAAAAACCAAAGTAGAATACATGGCAGGTCTCGTATCTCCAGTTCCTCTCAGAATTCCTGTAATCACTACACTTATTGCTGCAAATGGTAGAGATAACATGGTGATTTTGAAGAATCCAACCGCTCCAACCATGACTGTAGGGTGTGCAGATGGATCAAAAAATCGTATAATTTCTTCAGTATAGAATAGAACAGGAAGAATGAAAACTAATGATAATGTTAAACCCGAAATCAATAATATATTTCCTTTCATAATAGCATCTTTTACTTGCCATCTACCTAAGGCATGTCCTATCATGGCAGTACTTGATACGTTTAGCCCTACAATAGGTTGAATCAGCAACTGCTCAATTTGCCACCCAATTGCCAAAGCTGCAGCACCAAAGGTCCCTAATTCTGTAGCTGTAATTAGGCCAATGAGTAATAGATTAGCACCTCTTCTAAGTACCCCTTGTAGTCCCGATGGAAGACCAATTGCAAAGATGTCCTTGAACATAGACCAATCAGGTTTATAGGTGCCTGGGAGAATCTTGACAACATTCTTACCTGAATATAGTATATACATCCCCACCCCAAATGACAAGGCTCTGGCTAATATGGTCCCAAAGGCGGCACCATTTAATCCCAATGAAGGAATAGGCCCCATTCCAAAAATGAGAATGTAATTCAAGAGGATATTCAATACTATGGTAACAGCATTTAGATAAAGAGGAGTTTTCATATCTCCCGCTCCTTGCATCAATCTTTCTACTACAAAATTGAGCAATAGAAATGGAGTACCTAAGAACAGAATGATCAGATATGAATATGCCATATCAACGACATTAGCATTTCCACCTTGTTCCATAACATTTAGAACTGGGTATGAAATCAAAATACCAATGAGAGCTAATATCAAAGAAACGATGAGGCCAGAAATGAGTGACTGACGACTTATAAAACTTATCCTTAGACTGTCTCTTCCTCCTTTTGCTTGTGCTACTAAACTCATAGAGCCTGCAGCGACAGACATCACCAAAATAAACACAAACATTCTAAGCGTGTTACCCAATCCAATAGCAGCGATTTGTTCTGGGCCCAGGCGGCCCACCATTATAGTATCAATGATTTGAACTAATGACTGCATTACATTGGTCAGCAATACAGGTAATGACAACCAGATGATGTTTCTTATAATGGATATTTTGCTGCTAATACACGTCTACTTTGATGAATGGAATAATAATAACACTACAAAACTAACTCGTCACTTGTCAAAGGGTTCAGATTTCAAGGCATTTATCTGATAGGCAATTGGAATAAGACTTAATATCTACTTTTACGATTCAGACAACATGGATATAAAGGTTAAGTATTTATTTGAAATGAAAAGAATCAATTTGCATTAATATTTTTTCATCTATGTAATGAAAATCGAGTCTTTTAAGGATGGGGATTTCACATAATATGAAACTATTTTATATGGATACAACTTCATTTCATCCTTAACTACAAAATGTATCCATCTGATATTAAACGTATTAAATAGCAATGAACAATCTATAGTTAACCCATGGATAATGGGTTTCACTTATTAATTATCTCTATCTGATTTTAAAAGCCTTTATAATAAATACAGATGTAAAGCAAGTTTAATGCATCATCAATCCGCTACAGCTTTATTCCCATTAATTTTGCTTTGCCTCCAAAATCTAAATAAAAAAGAAGAGTCTATGAGCTCGAATGTATAACTCTCCTTATCATGCACAGAAGGAATTCAAAATGCAATAAAACTTGAATATTTCCTTCATCATTTGATTTGAATATCTTTTGAGGTCTTTATTCCTCCCACAAATGCAATAGATACTGAATGAATATTCGAATTATCATAATCTAAGAGTGCATATCAATTCTTTCTTATCGTCTTTTGTCATCCAATATCTGTTAAGCTCAAATAAGACATAAATCTCTTAGACTTTACAATTTGTTTCTATTTTGCGCCAATGTTTGCTCGAAATTTCGACAATGTGGTTTATTTCTGTTTGGCTATAATGAGTTGTTATAGTCCGTGTCACGCTCAAATTGCATTTGATGAGGTAGGAGCGGCATATAATGTCCATCATAACCTTGAAGGAAGCACTATTGGAGGTGGCATCAGTGTTTTTGATTTTAATATGGATGGAATGGACGATTTGACACTGTCATCTTACGCTGGGGCACCTATCAGTTTTTATATAAATACAGGGTCAGAATTTGAGCAAATACCCACACTAGTAGATAATCTTGAAACTGTAAAGCAAATCAATTGGGTGGATTTTGATAATGATGGTGATCCGGATTTATATGTCGCTGCAAACGATGGTGTGAATAGGTTATACAAAAATATTGGCGGTTTAGAGTTTGAAGATATTACGGAGTCTAGCGGATTGCCTTTGAATGTTCATTTTGGTTATGGAGCAAGTTGGGGCGATTATAATCGAGATGGATGGTTGGATTTGTACTATGTTTCAAAAGGAATTATTGGTAATCCAGAAGCCATTCGGAGTTATAACAGGCTTTTTAAAAACAATGCCAATGGATCTTTTATAGAGCGCACTTTTGAAGCCAATGCAAGTGATGAAGGGAAGTTACCTTTTTGTGCAGCATTCGTAGATTATAATAATGACATGTGGCCCGATATCTATATAGCTAATGACAAATTAACTTTTAACACATTACTTGAGAATGACGGGAAAGGCGCTTTTGAAGATGTCAGTGAATCAACCGGTGCCAATGGACGGATGAATGCTATGTGCGTAAATCCAGGTGATTATAATAATGATGGATGGATAGATATTTATGTGACGAATACCCCTGTCGGCAGTGAATATTTTGTCAACAGTGGCAAGGTCAATGAAGCGGGATATATTCAGTTGGATAATATTGCCAGAGAATTGGGTATCAGCTTCTCAGGGGGTAACTGTTGGGGTTCTAATTTTTTGGATGCTGATAATGATGGAGACCTTGATTTATATGTAAGCAGTTCAATTCCGAGCCCCAAAGATGTCTCAAGTGCTTTTTTTGAGAATATTGATGGTACGCATTTCGATGCTCCTTTAATTGATGGGTTTCTGGCAGATACATCTGCCAGTTATACCAATGCAATTGGTGATTTTAATAATGACGGGAGCATAGATATTATAGTGCAAAACAATCCTCCTGATAATTTTCATATATGGGAAAACAAAAGCGTTTCTGACAATCATTGGATTAAAATACAATTAGAGGGCGTATTGAGTAATCGAGATGGAATCGGAACTAGAATAGAGTCATATGTCGACGATTTATACCAAATGCAATTCACACTATGTGGATCGGGTTTTTTAGGTCAAAATTCATCTTATAAACATATTGGCATTGGTAATGCTACAAATCTTGATTCTATCGTTATAACCTGGCCCTCTGGTCATATTGACAGGCTTTATGATCTAGTTTCTGATCAAGTAGTTTACATCTTAGAAGGTCAAACTACTGATGGTGAAATAAGTGTTGATAACGATGTTGTGATAGTGGAACGAATCATTACAACCGCCACAGAGCAGATAAGGGAAATTATTCCAATTAGTATATTTCCTAATCCGAGCCAGGATTTTTTAACATTAAAGGCGGATAAGCCAGTCCATACTTTAGAAATATACAATACCTCGGGTCAACTTTTGGATAACTACCAAGTTAATAGTGTTGAATTTTCCAATTCTATGATTCACCTTGAAAGTGGGTTGTATTTTTTGAAAATTTTGTTTGACAAATCTCATTATACTTTTGTCAAATGGGTGAAATTATAAATAGTCATTCTTCAACTCATTATCTGCCTATTAGGCTTCATGCTAATATTAAAGCAATCTAGAAAATACAATTCATACGAATGAGAGCAGTGTTAATTCATGAATTTGGAGATCCGGACAATTTAGCAATTGCGAAAATAGAGCTTCCTATACCAGGGCCAGATGAGATTTTGGTAAAGGTCAAGGCAACTGCATTAAATAGAGCTGACATCCTTCAACGAAGAGGATTTTACCCACCTCCTCCAGGATCGAGTTCAATATTAGGCCTTGAAATAGCAGGTTATGTAGAACAAATTGGAAAAAGGGTTGAAAATTGGAAAACTGGTGACCGTGTATTTGGTTTGTTGGCTGGAGGTGGATATGCGGAATTTGCAACAATTCACAAGGATATTGCAATGGCTATACCCGATGAATTGAGTTTTAACGAAGCCGCTGCTATTCCAGAAGTATTTCTTACGGCATTTCAGGCATTGTCCTACTTAGCCAAACTCCAAAAAGGAGAGCAAATACTAATTCATGCTGGAGCTAGTGGTGTAGGTACAGCAGCTATTCAATTATCTAAAATCATTGGCGCATCATCTATCATTGTTACTGCCTCAAAGGGCAAACACACTATTTGTGAAAAACTAGGTGCCAATATTACCATAGATTATAAAACTCTAAATTTTGAAACTGAGATTAATGGTATTACAGAGGGAAAGGGAGTTGATGTCATTATTGATTTTCTTGCTGCCCCTTACTTTCAAAAAAATCTAAATTCCATGAATTTTGATGGAAGGATGATCATGTTGGCTTTAATGGGTGGAGCAACTGCTGATCAAGTAGATCTTAAGAATATTCTTTCCAAGCGAATTCGTGTTATCGGATCAACATTAAGGGCCAGAAGCGAAAATTATAAAATAAAATTAACACAGGATTTTAAGGACTTTGCTTTAAAAAGATTTGTCACAGGAGAATTGCAACCTGTAATTGACAAAGTCTATCACTGGGAAGATGTGATTGATGCTCATCGCTACATGGAGTCAAATCAAAATATAGGTAAGATCATTCTAAACATATCTTAACTGATTAAATTACTATACATTTTAGAGTAAAGAAGGCCTTTAAATCTATATTCTTCTCTTTACCTTTTGCAAACAGTTCCGCTATTCTTTCATCGAAAGTATCAACTACTTATTTGAGATATATCTGTCTTAATACTACTTACTCATTCTCTTCAGACTCCACTGCATTTATTATATTTTCAGGTTTCTCTAGAATATCGGTAATCCATTTACTTCCATCATATAAGCCTTCATCAATTTCACCTTTTTTAAATTTTGGTATCATTTGATTTTGAACTACAAAATTTGCTATTGAGTCAGTTAAAATGAGCTTTGTTCCAAGTACAGTGGCTATGCTCGTTTTTCTTAGAGCAGCACTAAAAACAATGATTACGCCATTATCCTTATCCTTCTGCCCAACTCCAAGTTCATTCCCTATGAGAGTCGCGTAATCTTGAATATTTTCAGAGCTTCCAATATCAGGAGTTGTAATCAGAACAATTTGATTAGAAGTTAGAGTATCATGATTTGTGTACAACTCGTTTAAAGATTTTTCCTATTGGTCTGTTAATATATTTTCACCATCAAAAAGGCGGTGAAAATCAACAAGGAAACTGGTTGAAAAAACAAACGAGATTACGAGTAGGCTCGATTTCATCATTTTCTATCGGTGCCAACGGTTTTGTGCATGAGTAGTAGCGGGTTTTTGTACACTATTCCTCAGAAATTATATTACAAAATAAAAAAAGAATAGCGACTTGAATTAAGATTCAAATCTCTATTACTTATACACGTTGAGCCTGTTTCTAAACTCGCTT
>DKPS01000249.1:5005-6689 GCA_002471345.1 Saprospiraceae bacterium UBA7328 | reverse complement strand
TTTTCTGGAATTGGAAATTCAATTTCAGGGCAACTTTCAGCTCCTGCAATGATAATATTTCCATTAAAAAACTCAGTATGTTGAATTCCTGAGCAATCTACCAAGGCTATCAAATTGTCACAAGAACAATGAATTTCAAAGTTGTCTATACATCCTATTTCTAGAGTTTTGTCAGGTTGAATAGATACGCGTTGGTTAAACTTAAAAGCCATCTCAAAGTCCTGAGAATCTGAGCGCATAGTGCTAATAGCATTTAGATTAATGGTAGAAGTCAAAGATTCAATCAAAAATTTAAAATCCTGAGGATCAAGACATGAGTTTACAACTGTAAAGTCTCCTGCTGAAGGAGGAACACCAAATTGAATAACAATTTTCTGATTATCATTTGGCGAAAAATCAATGTCATTTGGCAATGTATTCGTAATTCCAAAACACAACTGCACTCTATCTATACCATCATGCTGTGCACCAATCTCAAGCTCAATTCTAAGTTGTCCTGAAAGTGAAAAAGGAATAAAAAAGATTAATAACAGACTTCGGTAGTAACTAATATTAATATTGATTTTGATACAAGGTAAATTTACATCAGTGTCAAGTTAATTCATTTATTAGTACAATGTTTTTGAGCTCTTTATATGTAAACGTGTATGAAAATTCAATTATTCCACCAAGATCATTTTAAAGAATTCAAGTCATGGTCATGTGATGCTGAGTTTCATCGACGCCTAGGTCCAATAAATGATGAGTGGTTAAATTTTGTAATAAATGAAAAAAGTGGAAGACAATATTCCGTTTTTGATGATGGCAAACTGGTTGCTGTGGTAGGAATTGTATTGCCAGATGACATGCATAACTTTTATGTCCTCACGGATCTGTCAGTTTCTCCTTTATTGAAATCAAAAGGAATTGGAAGCAGTGCACTTAAAAAAGTTTTGGAAATATATCAAAATGATAATAAGCCATGGAACACATACGTCGAAATTGACAATGAAGCGGCTATTAGACTCTTCAAAAAAAATGGTTGGACTACAAATGGTGAAATTGATGAAAATAGTATGATCTGTTTTAATTTATGTCTAAAGACATCATCAGATACCGTTTATAAATTTAAGAATCCATGATCTAATTACCTTTGTATGAATATCCTTTAAAAGACTTTTTAATCCCGCATTGGCTACATCATCACCCATTCTATTCATACGTGTTTTCATTAACAATCCATCATAGGATTTAGAAAATTCAGGGTGAGATTGAATACCAAGAAATGTCTCTCCTACTTTGATCATTGCAAAAGGACACATCTCACTTCCGGCTATAACTTTGGTATTTACAGGTAATGTCAAAATTTGATCTTGACACATCATCAGAAGGCTAAAGTCCTCTTGAAAAGGTGTAATCCAGGGTTCTCTTTCGTAAACCTTAAAATCATGGACTCCCACACACCAACCATTTGGGGATTTTTCCACTTTACCGCCCAAAGATTCTCCTATAAGCTGATGTCCAAAACAGAATCCAATGAAATACTTTTTTTCATTGTAAAGTCCTTTGATTACTTTCTTTAACCCTTGTATCCAATCAATATCATCATACACAGAATGTTTGGATCCTGTTGCAAAGTAAACATCACATTCATCGTAGTTGGTTGGAAATTCACCATTGTAAACGTCATAAATCATCCACTCAA
>DKPS01000249.1:3960-4607 GCA_002471345.1 Saprospiraceae bacterium UBA7328 | reverse complement strand
TCCTTGTTAACATGATCGCACATGAACAAACCTGCTTTAATCACATCATAGTCTTGAGATGAAAAGATTTTGGTCTAGTCAAGACCTCATAACCCAATGAAGACAAAGTGCATCCTCTACCACTATTCTTAATTCCTGTCCATGCTAGGGCTGGGTCGAGATAATCACATCTATTCATGAATAGCGTACCTGTCTCGACTCTATCACCCAAATATTTTGCCTGATCTAAATCTTTTGTCCATATAGATGCTGTAAGGCCATATTGGCTATCATTCATAAGAGATACTCCTTCATCGTCATCTTTGACTGACATTATCCCTACTACAGGGCCGAAAGTTTCTTCTTTCATAATGTCCATAGTATGGTTAACATTCACCAGGATCTGAGGTGCCAAATAGGGTGTATTGGGGTCATGACATTCAAATTTAGAAGAATCAATTAGAGCCGATGCACCTTTTGTGATTGCTTCATCAATTTGGTTCTGAGTATATAAAGCCGCTGCTGTTTTCACCATCGGCCCTAAGGTTGTTTTCTGTTCTAAAGGATTACCCAATGTGTAATTTTTTGTAATTGAGACAAATCCTTCCACAAATTTATCATACAGATTTTCATGAACATAAATCCTTTCAATCCCACAACAAGATTGA
>DKPS01000249.1:0-3687 GCA_002471345.1 Saprospiraceae bacterium UBA7328 | reverse complement strand
AATAATTCTATAAAATCTCCATAAATTTTTTCATCAACATAAATTCTTTCAATTCCACAACATGATTGACCAGAATTAAAAAAAGATCCATCTACCAAATTCTCAATAGCATTTTCGAGATTTGCATCTGCTCTAACATATGCTGGATCCTTTCCTCCTAATTCTAATCCTGCATTAATAAACCGATTTTTCATGGCATTTTGTACAGCGGCACCTCCTGATACACTTCCAGTAAATGCTACATAGTCAATTCGATTATCTTCAATAATATCAGCTACTTGATTATGAGCCAAGTGCATATATTGAAACACTCCATCTGGAATGCCGGCATGTTTAAATGCAGCAGCATATCTCTCAGCACAAAGTGGTGTTTGTTTGGCATGTTTCAATATCACAGTATTTCCAGCCATTAGAGCAGGAATTATAGCATTTACAGAAGTGAGGAAAGGATAATTCCAAGGTGCCAATACAAACACCGTACCCAAAGGCTCTCTTTTCACATACCTAATGAATCCTTCAATTTCAGGTATTTGTACATCTTTTAATGTACCCTCAGCAATCCCAATCATATAATCTGCCCTCTCTTTAAGTCCTTTCGATATTTCATATGGAGAATACTGAATGGGTCGGCCCATTTGCCAGGTTAGTTCTTTCGCAATATCATCGACATTATTTAGAAAGTATTCGACGGCTCTATGACATATTTGAGCTCTATCTGCAATAGATGTCTGCTTCCAAGAGACAAATGCTTTCTGACTCTTATCTAATGTCTTTTCTATTTGAGAATCTTGGGCAATTTCTCGTTCCAAGTAAATGGAATTGTCAACTGGACTTATAACCTGAAAAGTCTTACTCACTTCAATCAATTTTCATTTTAAACGTTAATTCATTCTAATCCAACCAATTATTCTCCGCCAAGAGTTTTAATGGCTCACTCATAAAACTATTATATGAATCCAAAGGCCTATTAAAGAGTCCTATAGAGAGGATTTTCTTTTCTGGAATACTGATATAATATGCTCTAAATCCTCCTTGAGAACCGGTGTGATAAACAATATCAACACCAAGATTACTCTCACTTCCAATAAGATTCTTTTCTCCTAAAAACCATCCCCATCCTAAAAATGGAGCTGACGATGCTTTCCATTTATCAGCTTTGAATATTGTCCTTGAGGATTCAACTGTAGTAGGTTTTAGAAAAACAGAATTTTGGATACATACTTCATAATTTGCTAATTCATGGACTGTACTCCACACTCCCCCATTTCCAGAAGCAGCAAAAGTTGGAACTTCACCATAATCATTTTCGGCAAAGTCAAATCCAAGATCTACATATGCGTGGGCAACATCTTCAGATGGATGTGGCCCATCAGTTATTTTACTGAGAGGCATACCACATGGTTCAAATATATTTTCAATGATGAATTCTTGCCATGGCTGTCGACTTACTCTCTGTATGATAAGTGCTAGTCCATTATATGAAGGGTTAGAGTATTGAAAATTTTCACCCGGATCAAAATTCAGAGATATGGCCCGTTTTAACGGTTCGAAATTTTCATCGTCTTTGGCGGTAAGAAAAAAATCAAAATTCCTTCTCACTTCTCTATTATCTGGAAGTCCTGAAGTATGTGAGAGTAGATGTTTTATTTTGACTTTGGCAGCAATCTCTTCATTTTCAAAATCATCAAAATATTTATCGATTGAATCTTCAATAGAAAGCAGCCCTCGGTCCTGTAAGATTAAAATTCCATTGGCTACAAATGTTTTGGAAATAGAGCCTGTGTTAAAGACGGTGTTTTCATTAATTGGATCTACAGTCTCCATATCTGCAAAGCCAAAACTCCCTGAATAAATAATCTCATCACCTTTTTTAATCAATACAGCACCACCTGGTTCGTCATCTTTAAATTCGTCGCTGAATAGTTTGTGTAACTGATTCAAAGATTTTTCATTAAGGCATACACTTTGAGAATACACCCAAGACGAAATAAACAAAAACAAAATAGCCACATAGAAATTTTTATGCATATTTTCTCTTTTATTGCTCTTGTTCGATTTTCATTCTGGAGTTACATATGCAGAAGTAATCCCTCCATCCACTAAAAATTCTGTACCTGTCATGTAACTTGATTCATCAGATGCTAAGAACAAAGTAGCTTTTGCCATTTCCTGAGCTTCTCCAAATCTTCCCATTGGAATATGGACAAGTCGTCTTTGTTTTTTTTCTTCAGTATTCAAAAATTTCATCAATAGTTCAGTACGCAAAGGTCCTGGGCTCAATGCATTCACTCTGATCCCTTCCCTTGCATGAATCACTGCCAGTTCTCTCGACATTGCAAGAACAGCTCCCTTACTGGCCGTATAAGCAATTTGAGGTGTAGCAGCTCCTAAATGCGCGACAAATGATGCTGTATTTATTATAGAACCACCACCACTCCTCTTAATCAATGGAATTCCATATTTACATCCAAAAAAGACTCCTTTGACATTAATATTCATCGTCAAATCCCAAACTTTTTCATCTGTGCTTTGACTGTCTCCATCATCACTGTGCATGATTCCGGCATTATTAAACATTATATGTAATTCTCCAAATTCCCTTTCAGCACAGTCGACCATGTTTTTGCAATCTACTTCAGAAGATACATCTGCTTTACAAAAGACAGCTCTACCACCATTATCTTTAATCTGATTCACTACATGTTTACCTTCTATTTCATTGACATCGGTTACTATCACATTGGCCCCTTCTTTCGCAAATAAAAGACATGTCTCTTTACCTATTCCACTACTTCCCCCTGTGATGAGTGCTGTTTTATTTTTTAATCTCATTTTTTTATTTAAATCTAACAACTGGACTTGTCAGATACGTTCAAAATATCTCTTTCTTTCCCAATCCGTCACTGCTTTGTCATAAGCATTTTGCTCTGTCTCAAAATAATGAGCGTAATGTTTAACGACGTCAATTCCAAATGCCTCCTTGGCGAAAGCGCTGTTTTTGAATTTTGAAATTGCAGCACCTAAACTATTTGGAACTCTATCTAAGTCTTTTGCGGTGTATACATCACCCTCGAATATCTGCGGTGGTTCAATTTTGTTCTTTACGCCATTCAGGCCACAAGCTAGTGATGCTGCAAAAGCTAAATATGGATTGCAATCAGCACCAGGGATTCTACATTCTATTCTAAGGCTCTTACCTTTACCAACGACTCTGAAGCCAGCAGTTCGATTATCATAACTCCATGCTAATCGCGTAGGAGCCCATGAAGCATCCACATACCTTTTATAACTGTTTATTGTTGGAGCATAAAAAGGCATTACATCTGCCACATTAGTCATCCAACCTCCTAAAAACCATCGAAATATATCAGATCCATTAACTGGTCCCATTTTATGATTTCCATCAAAAACATTTTCAGAATCATTCCAAAGACTCATGTGAATGTGACAACTTGACCCGGCTCTTTCTTCATGATATTTTGCCATAAAAGTCACCGATATCCCCATTTCATCAGCTAATTCTTTAAGGCACTGCTTATACACCATATGCCGATCTGCCATATCTAAGACTTCAGTGTATTTCACATTAAGTTCATGTTGTCCTAACCCCCACTCTCCTTTAGAATTTTCTACAGGTACTCCTGACTTTTTAAGATGTTTACGTGCAGTAGCAGTGAAAAACTCAGT
>DKPS01000172.1 GCA_002471345.1 Saprospiraceae bacterium UBA7328 | reverse complement strand
TATTGTCCTTCTATAGAAGATAAGATTAATAGGTTTGCAGAAAGAGACAGGCATCAGTTATTTGTAGAGCCAGAAGGAAGAGATACTTGTGAGATTTATGTAAATGGGTTTTCTTCTTCACTACCAGAAGAGGTTCAATATAAAGCATTGAAAAAAGTAGCGGGTTTTGAAAACATGAAGATGTTCAGACCAGGATATGCAATTGAATATGACTTTTTTCAACCTACACAGCTTTCTCCTACCCTAGAAACTAAAAACGTTCATCACCTTTTTTTTGCAGGACAGATCAATGGAACGACGGGTTATGAAGAAGCAGCTAGTCAAGGTCTTATAGCGGGTATAAATGCTGCCTTAAGTGTCAAAAATAGAGAGCAGTTTATTCTAAAAAGATCAGAAGCATATATAGGCGTACTGATTGACGATTTAGTGAATAAAGGCACAAAGGAGCCGTATAGAATGTTCACTTCAAGGGCTGAGTTTAGAATTTTATTGAGACAGGATAATGCTGATCTACGGCTTACTCCTAAAGCAGTTGAGTTGGGAATGGCTGATATGGAAGAACGGATTGATGCACTGGATAAAAAGAAGAGTGATATGAAGGAAATTGAAAAATATTTCAAGTCCACCTCGATAGCGCCAAATGAAATTAACTCATATCTTGAACAACAAAAATCAGCACCTTTAAATCAAAAAGTTAAACTGCAATCAATATTATCACGACCGAAAATTAGTGCTTCCGGAATTGCAGAGGCAATACCAAGTGTTTCTTCTTTTTTGGAAAAATTTACACCAGAAACTAAAGAGGCTGCTGAAGTAAAGTTGAAATATGAAGGATATATAAGAAAAGAGGAGGAAATGGTGGATAAAATGAACCGTTTAGAGAAAGTAGGTCTTAATTTGGATTTTGATTATCAAAAAATAACCTCTCTTTCTGCTGAGGCGAGAGAAAAACTATCAGAAATCAAACCTCTTTCTATAGGCCAAGCTAGTAGAATAAGTGGGGTTTCTCCCTCGGACATTTCCGTTTTGTTGGTCCATTTAGGAAGATAATGAATCGAATTAAGGCCATAATGTTTCTTTTCGTTTTTGGTCTACAGGCCATATACGCTCAGGACAAAAATGAAGTAAGAGCAGTAAACAACTATGTCACTTTTGTGAATGAAAGTATACATGGTCTTCTTATTGCTCATCGCCTTTTTGAAATTTATAATCAAACTGTTAATAAGTATGTAGATCTACCTGATTATCAGTTGAATAACTATAGCAACGCTGATCTTCCAGAGGACATATTTAGAGACCCCGAAGGATGGTTTTACGAAGAAAGTAACCCTTATTTGCTTTATGAGGCTGCAATAAGAGAAGGTGCATATCTAGGAAGTAATGTTGAAACCATTAATCAGCATGTTTCAGAATTGAAAAGGCTACTAGGTGTTCTGAATATGAAGCGAATATCCATCGCAAAAATTTTGGACACCAGTGATCTTACACAGTCTACTAACCTTCAAAAGGTTTATACAGAACTAGAATCTGTGGTAGATTTATACGATAGATTTTTTGAGGTATACCAAGCAATAGATATTCACCTTCAATCTGTATATCAGGTGAAAAGAGGTAAAAACCCGTTTACTCAAAAGTTCTTTGAATTTTATTCTCTATCTAAACTCCAAGTTGGAAAGCTACGTGACGAAGCACCAATTGAAAAGTCTTTTGTAGCTGAAATCGGAAAGAAGGTGGTAGAGCTAGAAAAAATTTCATTGAGCGGCGACCCCCAATCAAGAAAGAGAATACTCACGAACGTTTCGAGGCTTGTGAAAGCAATTAAAGACTATAATTCGAATAAAGCAATTCCTATCGAATACCAACTCTATGGAAGCCTCTACCACTATCACAATGTGACAATGCTTAATCTTATCAACAGGTATGGTAATGGATTTATTCATGAATTTAATGATCTTGCACAAGAAAATGGATGGATAAAAGAGGTTGAAGTTCCACATTTTTATAAAGTTTTATACCCTAGAAAACTACCGAAAGAAGAACTTACTACCTTGAATGACGATAAATTAATCGCATTGTTAAACAAACAAGAAAACCCTATTAATTCATCACCTAAATCTGTTGTTATATCCCAACCAACTACACCGGAAGAAGACCCTCCTCAACCAAAACAAAAGGAAGAAATTACACCTATAAATTATACTCGAGGCATTGTGGTCCATCAAGAAGTAATCTTTGTCAATGCTGACTCCTTTGATTTAGAATTGTATGATCATCTTATCAAAGATGGTGATAGGGTATCAATCAAAGTAAATGATGAGTGGAAATTTAAAAATATCTCATTAGAGAAAGAGCCAAAGACAGTTACTATCCATATCAAGCCGGGACAACAAAACTACATTCTGGTTCATGCTGATAATACTGGATATAGACCTCCTAATACAATCGCCCTGGCCTATACTGTAAATGGAGTAAGGAAAGAAATAAGTCTTCAAACAGACTTGGAAAACTCTCAAATGGTAGAGATAAAATATCAATGATTTTTTATTTGAGATTTTACTACTTCCGACACTGTTTTTCTCAATACTTTGGATTGTACCCAAGAAAAAATGTCTAAATAAAGGAATGCTCTTTTCTCATATTGGTCACGTTGAAGTAATTGCAACTCATTACTAAATTCAATGAATAGATCAATATGATCTGATTTACCTTTTCGATTTATTTTCTTGAAGAATTTTATACTTTCTTCCTGGAGTTTACTTCTGTTCTTGATTTTGCCAAAACTACTTTCTGCCCTTTGTATGAGATATTTCATTAGATCATAATTCTCTAAATCGTAATGAGCCATGAGAAAAAGTATCTGACTATAAATCTGAAGGTCTATACGTAGGAAGCCAATTTCAATTTGAAATAACTTGTTGAGATAATTAACAGATTTTCCTGCTTTTCCTGCGGCTAGATAGATCCAAGCAATTTTGAAGTAAAAAACTATGATTCGATGTGGGTCTATTTTGTTCTCATATCTTTTTATTCTTCTTAAGGTTTTAGGTATAACCTTTAGCCCGTCCTCAAATTCTCCTGATAACCCAAAACGAGTCAATCTTCCATTGTGGACATAAATAAAAGAGAAGATCCGAGAGTTTTCATTGAACGTATGGTATTTGGATTTTCTAAATTTTTCGAATTCTTCCAAATACTTTTCAAAAGACGCCTTATCTCTATTATAGTATGCAGTTGTGAGAATGTAGAAATAACCTCTCATCATCAAGTCCACGTCCCATTTTTGGAAGTGTTCATTCTTTTTAAAGAGTTCTACCCATTTTATAGAATATTCAAAACATTGTTTGAAATCCAGAATAGTGTAGTAATACCATACATAAGATTGATATAGGAATACTTTTTCTTGAAAACTCAAGCTGTCTAAATCATAATTGGGCAAGTTCTTTTCAAAAAACTCTTTTACCGTATCATAATCTTCCTCACTTTGGATATGCCCATTCCTAATGTACCATCCATGTATTAGAATTTTTAGATTTGACAATCGGACTTCGGAGTGAACACTAGTAAACCGATTTTCTGCTTCTGTTATTAATTCTACATTTTTAAGCGCCCCAGTACGAGTAATATGCCTAGCTTCTATAAGCTTTTGAAATTCTAAAATCTCAAGAATAAGTAAGTCAAGGTCACTAGTTTCTGCAATTCTTTTTGCTCTTGTTAATATTTTTAAACTCTGGTGAAATAGACCCTTACCATATAGGATTTTAGCAAAATCGATATGCTCTCTAACTTCTATAGAAGTGTCTTTGCTGATATGAATAAGCCTAAGACTTGTAACTAATTGTTTATATAAATGTCTTTTTAAGTTAGAGAATTGCTGTTTGCCTATGTGTTCAAGGCCTGTAAATATAGCTTCTTCATTCTCCTGCTTTTGTTTGTCTATAACATCAAAAAGTTGTAAAAACTTCATGTTCTCATCCCCACCTATTCTTTTAGCATACAGGTTGAAATTTCTCTTTTCTGCTTTTGTCATCGACTTTACTAAACCGAAAAGCTCGTTGTAATTGGAGATAGGCATAACAAAAATTAGTTCATATGTGATTGATATTCAATGCAGTATAAAATTTTCCGCTTCTCTTAAGATAACATAGACGATCATTTTAGGAAAATTTTCTTTTGTCATGCTAATTAACCTTGCACCGATAATCAATCAAACATAATTAACAATCCGACAAAATGAAGAAAGTAGAAGCCATTATTCGGAAATCAAAATTTGATGACGTAACCGAGGCTCTAGAAGGAATAGGAATCAACTTTTTTACTTTTCTGGAAGTAAGTGGTCATGGAAAACAGAAAGGAGATGAGATTACATATAGAGGGTCTCATTATGATTCTGGACACATACCTCGCCTCAAATTGGAAATTATTGTGCCTGAGGAAAAATTAGATCAGGTCATATCTACAATTTCAATCAATGCCAAAACGGGAAGAATTGGAGATGGTAAAATCATTGTTACTCCAGTAGATGCCTTTATAAGAGTAAGAACAGGTGAAAAAGACGACGATGCCCTTTGATGGTAAAATCATAAAAAAGTAAAGAAATGCAAGAACAAGAAATATTATATCAAACCTCACCAGAGGTTTTGGCAAAATTAGAGGCTGCAACAGCAGCAGCGACAGCAGCTCAAGAGTCAGCTGACTTAGCGCAATTCATGACAAACAATATGTGGATTTTCATATCTGCAGCATTGGTATTCATAATGCACTTAGGATTCGCTTCTCTAGAGGCAGGGTTTGTAAGAAAAAAGAACGTTGTAAATATTCTTTTCAAAAATTGTATGATCATAGCCATAGGACTTTTGACCTATTGTTTAATTGGCTTTGACCTTATGTATCCAGGAGATTTTAATGGGTGGTTCAGTATAGGGGCATTTACAAGTCTAGGTCTAGAGCCCACAGCTGAGGGAATGACTGCTGCATATGCTGATTATACGTACTACTCAGATTTCATTTTTCAAGCTATGTTTGCAGCTACGGGAGCAACAATAGTTTCTGGAGCAGTAGCTGAAAGGATTAAACTTCCATCATTCCTTGTATTTGCTACGATATTCGTAGCGATCTCATATCCTATCACAGGTGCATGGAAATGGGGAGCAGGATGGTTGGATCAGAAAGGATTTTATGATTTTGCTGGGTCTACAGTCGTTCACTCAGTAGGTGGATGGGCTGCATTAGCAGGAATTATCTTATTGGGGCCAAGAGCTGGGAAATATACATCCAAGGGGATTAGACCAATAATGGGACATAGCATGCCCCTTGCGGCAATTGGTGTTTTCTTATTATGGTTCGGGTGGTTTGGGTTTAATGGAGGATCAGTATTAAGTGCAGATCCAGGAGGTGTATCACTCGTATTTACTACTACATCTATAGCAGCAGCAGCAGGTGCTATGGGAGCCTTTATCACATCATTGATTATGTTTAAAAATTATGACTTGCCTATGGTACTTAACGGTATCCTTGGTGGCCTAGTCGGTATTACTGCAGGAGCTGATGTAATGAGTGTAACAGATGCTATAATCGTCGGTTTTATAGCTGGTGTGATCATTCCTATATCAGTTACAGCTTTTGATAAAGCTAAACTGGATGACCCAGTTGGCGCTACTTCTGTACACCTTGTATGTGGTATCTGGGGAACATTAGCAGTTGCAATATTTGGAGACTGCGCCGATAATTATGGATCCTTTGGAGCACAGCTCCTGGGTATTTTGGCCATTGGCGCATTTACATTCATTTTCTCCTTTATTCTGTTTTATATCATCAAGGTGACTATGGGGTTGAGAGTATCGGAAGAAGAAGAAGAAAAAGGTCTAGATATTATGGAGCATGAACTCAATGCTTACTCATAACTAGAAGAAGAAAGTCCCCGATTCTGACGTCGGGGACACACAATAAATTTAAATCAGCACCTAAGGTGGTTGACCATGTGAATTGGAAGACTCAGGTTCAACCTTTTAAGGTGCATTTTTCTAAAAATTGAATATTAAAGAAATGAAAAATTTTTTAACTCATTGTTTATTAGCTGTTCTTTTGGCGTATACTCCATCACTATTAGCTCAGGAAGGGCCAAAGTTTACCTTATCAGGCTCTGCTGACACCTATTTCAGGGCAAATATCAATGCATCTAATGACCCAGAAGCCTTTATTTTAGGCTCTTCCGCAGCACCAGCCACCTCATTTGCAAATTTACCAGGGTTTTCTCTAGGTATGTTTAATTTGATTGGTGGCGTGGAAGGAGAAAAAGTAGGCGTTGTAGGAGATTTAGTATTTGGTCCTAGAGGAGAGGATGCAGTATTCTTATCTACAGGAAGTGCCAATATTGTAAATCAGCTTTATGCCTATTGGAACGTAAGCGAAAATGTGAAATTCACATTGGGAAATTTCAACACCTTTTTAGGTTATGAAGTAATATCACCGGCAAGCAATTTTAATTACTCTACTTCATATATGTTTTCTTATGGCCCATTTTCACATACTGGCCTTAAGGTGGATATTACGGCAGGAGACGTTACAATTATGGGAGCAATCCTGAACCCTACAGATGCTACAGATTATAATCTGACTGGAGATTATGTATTCGGGTTGCAATTGGGATATGACTTTGGAAAAGGGTCAGCTTATGCCAATGGTATTTTTCAAGAGGGCTTTTATCAATTGGACCTTACAGCAGGATATGATATAACGGATGCCATATACTTAGGATTAAATACAACTATTGCAGATGAGACGTTCAGTGGTGTGGCCGTATATCTTCAAGCAGCTCTTTCTGAAACTTTCAAATTGGGTGCGAGAGCAGAATCATTTACAGATAAGACTGGGAGTATTCTAGGTTCAGAAACAGAGTCGAAAGTCTTTGGCTTTACAATCTCTGCCAATTATACGATAGACAACCTCACCATCATTCCAGAAATCAGGATTGATTCACTATCTGATGGAAAGTTTGATTTAGGGGATACAGATCTAGGAGATTCTCTTTCATCATTCATTCTAGCAGCGGTATATTCTTTCTAAGATTTTTAGAAGAGAAAAAATATAATAGTTTTTTTCATACAACAATAGAGGCCATAATCAAACGTGATTATGGCCTTTTTCTATTTAGGCTGTAGGACTTGGATATTCATCCTTTACCCAGACTAGGCATTCTTTGAAACTGCTAAAAATATGATCCTCAAAAACCAAGTCTGGAATAATATCAATTCTTTCGAGCATATATTTTGGTTGACTTAGAATATTAACCAACAATACTTTTTGATTAGAGTTAATAAGATCCTGAAGAACATCTTCAATTGCATACAGGCCGGACTGATCTATATAAGGCACCTTTCCCATCCTAATTATGACGGTACTACAAGTGTCAGGGATTTGCCTGGCTAATTGTTGAAAGTCCTGTGTCGATCCAAAAAATAACGGCCCATTAATATGCTTTATGAAAACCTCCTCTTGCAGGTTTTTTGGAAAATCTATCTCATCTGCCCAAGATTCCTCTGCTTTGAGAGAAGTTACTTGGGATTGTTCTGCAGTAAGGTCTCCAATTTTTTTCATGAACATTAGAGAAGCAATCACAAGACCTATTCCCACAGCATATACAAGATTCCAAACAGAAGATAGCACTAGCACAATTATCATGATAGTGACCTCTGGCCTTGGCATAGATGGCATTGCTTTCAGTCCTTTGTAATCCATTACACCGATACCCACAGTAATCAAAATCCCAGCTAATACTGCTGCCGGAATCTGAGAAGCAACAGGTCCCAAAACCAATAAAATAAAAAGTAACAAAACACCAGCAAGCATTCCTGATAGACGAGTTTTACCACCAGCATTAATATTTACTACCGTTCGTATTGTAGCTCCTGCACCAGGAATTCCTCCAAATATTGCTGCTATTGTATTCCCAATACCTTGACCCACCAATTCTTTGTTAGGTTCATGTTGCGTTTTGGTCATGTTGTCTGCCACTACTGAAGTGAGCAATGAATCAATGGCTCCAAGCATTGCAAGTGTGAGTGCCGTGAATATATATGGGGAGATAGATGAAAGTTCGAATTCCGTAAATATCGACCATTGGGGGAGCGGCAATCCACTTGGAATTTGTTCTATAGGCCTATAATCTAGTCCCGCAAAGATGGCAATAGAAGACATAACAAATAAAGCCACGAGAGTACTTGGAACAGCGGTAGTTATGCGTTTAAATCCAAAAATAATTATAATTGTACCCAAGGCTAGTATTAATTCTAACCAGTTAATATTTCTCAATGCTTTGGGTAATACTTTCAAAGATCCAATCACTCCGGAGGCATTTTTAGCTGCAAGTGTCTGTGATTCTTTAAGAATTTGAGCTTGAGTAATATCTTCTGCTCTAATTATTGTCTCTTTGAAATCTTCCAAAACTAATAAGCCTTCATCGGCTTCATCCTTTAATATATTGTCAAGTATGATTTCCTCAGCTTGAGGTTTGAAAAGATTTACATATTCCACATCTTCTTTTGGATAGTATCCGATAGAAGGCAATATCTGGGTAACAATTATGATTACTCCAATAGCAGTCATAAACCCTGAGACTACTGGATAGGGAATGTATTTGATGTATTTACCTAACCCAATCATCCCTAAAGCAATCTGCATTAAACCTGCTAAAAGAAAAACAGTAAGTATAGCAGGAAGTGCTTTTGACACCTCTCCATCATAAGCAGCCACTATGCCTGCAATTACGATCATACTCACAGCTGTCATAGGGGCAGTTGGGCCAGAAATTTGGGTGTTAGTACCTCCAAAAAGGGCTGCGAAAAAACTTATAAAGATTGCGCCATACAATCCGGCACTAGGTCCTAACCCAGAACTAACACCAAATGCTAGTGCGAGAGGTAATGCAACAATACCAGCAGTAATACCACCAAAAAAATCTCCCTTAAAATGTTTAAAAGTCAGTCCTATAGAATCCTTCGACATAAATATTGAAGTATGAAAAGATTAAAAAATAATTTGTAATTGACTTGAGTTAGTCAGATCATGAGACTAAATGCAGAATTACATTTTTCTGACCTGAAAAATAGTAAAAACCTTTTATTTATACCAACTTGAATATTTGATATATGCATCTGAAGTCCGGAGAATATGAAATTGTTGCTGTTCTGTATCTAGTTTTTTGATCTTTTTTGCAGGTACACCTGCATAAATATATCCACCCTCTAAAATCTGGTTTTCTAAAACCACTGCTCCAGCAGCAACCAAGGCCCCAGATTTAATAATAGCATTATCCATTACCACTGCACCCATGCCTATAAGAACATTTTCTTCTATAATGGCACCGTGTATAATTGCCCGATGCCCGATGGAACTATTGTTGCCAATGATCGTTTTGGACCTTCCAATTGTTCCATGAATCATACACATGTCCTGGATATTTACCTTGTTGCCTAGCCTTATTTCGCAGACATCCCCCCTGATTACAGCATTAAACCATATGCTACAATCTTTACCCATTACCACATCACCAGTGATGATAGAGCCTTCTGCCAGGAAACAGCTTTCTGGTATGGTAGGATTAATTCCTTTAACTTCTATAATCTTGGACATGATCTAGTCTAAATAGAGATAACAGGTGTTACTTTAAGTCCTTCATTTTTGAGTAGTTGAATTACTCCCAATTCTCCCCCCAAGTGACCTGCACCAACAGCAAAAAATACTGGCTCAACACCCATCATCTGTTTGATTTGTGGTATCCAGTTTTTATTTCTTTTGACAAGCAAGATGTCTTCATATTCTTTTATGGTTTCATCACCCTTCATCATTTCCTGCATCGCCGTAATGTCTTGTCTTTTATAAATTTCCACCATTTCTTTCATCTGATCACTACCCGTATCAGCAGTTTTAATAGATTCTACAAGCATTGTTGCTTGATCCTCTTCAGGGATTTCATCAAAAATGCTTATTTGGAAATCAATAGTTTCTAAACCTCCCGTTCGTAGTTGACGCTTTTCTGCTTCTTTTGCAAACTCCATCTCATACGACTTTATTTTTCCATTTTGTAAATCTCCTGGACTAATATCACCACTAGCAAAAATGGTTAAAAACATGGGCTTTATTCTTTGTAGCAAAAAGATAGGTAACCCCATTTTTTGAAAATGATCACTCACTAAAGTATAGTCTTCTTCACTCATCACATCTTCAAGTGTCTTGTTATCAGACATGAATGCTTTTTGCATCAAAGCCATAGCATTTGACATGTCACTCATCTCTGCCATATCTATTTCAAAAACTACTTTTTTTACTGCATTCAGTGCAGCCATAGTCCCTTTTGGGTAGAAAAATTCATCATCATCTATGATGTGAATAGTACCATACAGATATGAATCTTTGAGTCCGTCACCAGTTATTTTCCAAAGAAGGCTGTTGGCTAATTTATTTTCTTTAGGAGAGGGAACTTCTATTTCTGAACCTGTTATTGCTTTTGCTGTATTGCAACTTTGAGCCATCATAAGCATCAGAGCCAAGGACAACATTCTATTAATCCAGTTATTCATAATTTTCTGTTTTTAAGGATATAGGTTATCTCCTTTGTTTTATACATTCATAAAGAATAATTCCAGAGGCAACTGACACATTGAGTGAATCCGTCTTCCCCAGTTGAGGAATTTTAAACGTTTTGTCACTCTTTTTTATTAGCTCACTACTTACTCCTTTTTGTTCTGATCCTATAATGGTGGCCAATGGTCCAGTCATATCAATTTCAAAAATATTAGTATCTCCATCAAGGGCACTACATATTATATGAAACCCAGATTCCTTTAGATAATCAATTGTTTTGAAAAGGTTACTTTCTCTACAGAGTGGAATGGAGAGCAATGCTCCTGCAGATGTTTTTATAGCATCTTCATTAATCTCTGCACTATTACTCAAGGGGAATACAATGGCATGAGCTCCAAGAACTTCAGCGGACCTGGCAATTGCTCCCACATTTCTAACATCGGTTATTCCTTCAAGAATCAAAATATTAGGTGTTTCTCCTCTTTCGTAGATCAGAGGAATGATATCCCTAATGTTTTGATACTCTACAGCAGAAATGATTCCCACAGCCCCTTGGTGATTTCTTTTTCTGGAAAGTTGGTCTAACTTTATTTGTGGTACTTTCTTTAATGGAATGGCTCGATCATTCACTATATTATACACCTCTTCTACAAACGGGCCTTTCAGACCACTTTTAATGAAAATCTTCTCAAAGTGCTGACCACTATGTAATGCATCAAGAATTGGATTCCTTCCAAAAATAATTTGATTTTGCTTATTTCTAATGACAAGAGTATTTTACAGTAGTGAAGAAAAACATAACTCAATTTTATTGCTTTGATTTTACAGACGACAATAAAAATGAAATAGAATAACTAAATTTAATTCTTTTAGAAAAATTGCAAGATACGTAAGACGAATAAGAGTGTGATTGATGAACTAAAATCAACTAAAAAAGTTCAATATTTTTAAAAACCTTGCAAAAGTCCACAAACAACTATATGAACAGACTATCCATTTTAATCTTCCTTTTTGCTCTCAATTCTCTAAATGCACAAGAAATTTTCGAACGAACCGCAAGAGCTTTTTTAAAGTCAAAAACAGAACAGTTTAAAATTAGTGATACAGATGTATCTACTGCCCGACTTTCTGATTTTCATTTTGACGAAAAAAGTAAAACACATTTTGTTTATCTCCAACAAACGCATAAAGGAGTAGACATCTTTAATGCTATCACAGCACTAGCTGTAAAAAAAGACGGTCAAGTTTTTAATAGTGGAGTAGGATTTTTATCTGAATTGAGTAAAAAGACATTTAGAAGTGTGGATAAATATTCAGCTATGGATGCTTTGCATATTACACGGGGGCATCTTAATGTACCTCTACCAAAAAATAAGATCAAATTTCAAAAGAATCGAAACAACTTGTATTCTCTTTCTCTTTCTGCAATAGCACATAATGACATATTCGCAGAAAAAATCTATTATCAAAAGGAAGGGGTGCTAATATTGAGTTGGAGGATTGAGTATGACTCCAAAATTAGTGACAAAGCATCAAGTACGATTATAGATGCGGGCAATGGAAGTATACTAAAAGAAATCAATCAAACTCTAGAGTGTTTTCATAATCAAGCACCTACTAATTCAAAAGGAGTTCAACAACTTTCGAAAAAGAGTAAAAGGCCAGTTCACATTCAAAGTAAAAAGGAAAGTACCAAGGCAATTACTGATGGTGCACAATATTTAGTATATCCTAATTATGTAGAAGCACCAAACCAAGGTGTACAGGAGCTTTTAGTTGAGCCATCTGACCCAGTAGCTTCGCCATTCGGATGGCATGATACTGATGGTAGAGCCGGGGCAGAGTACACGATCACTAGAGGGAATAATGGACATGCCTATCATGATAAAAATGGAAATAATAACAGCTCGGATGATGAGCCAGATGGTGGTCAAAATCTGATATTTAACACACCACACAATCCTTCAAATGATATAACGGATTCACAAAATGAATTAGCTGACGTGACCCAGATCTTTTACATGGGTAATTTCATGCATGATTGGAGCTATAATCTAGGATTTAATGAAGCAAGTGGAAATTATCAGAGTAACAATTATGGTAAAGGTGGCTCTAGTGCGAGATCTGGCGACCCTGTAATATTACAAACATTGGATGATGTTGATGCTGGTATAGAAATAGGCAATGCTAATTTTACTATAACATCTGATGGCAATTCTGGGAGGATGCAGATGTACAAATGGGAGGCTCGGGCAAGAGACTTGTTAGTGAGCTCTCCAGAAACCGTTGCAGATGAATATCTTACTGGTACTGCGCTATTTGGACCAGGAAGAGTCACAACTGAATTTTCAGGGAATCTGGTATTGACAGATGATGGAAACGGAGACGCAACTGATGGATGTCAAACTACAATGAACACCATAGAGATGAATGGAAACATTGCTCTTATAAGAAGAGGTGATTGTTTCTTTAGCACTAAAATTTTTAATGCGCAGCGAGCAGGGGCAGTAGCGGCTGTAGTTTGTAATCAGAATCCAATTGGATCTGAGAGCGGCGGAATAGTGAACATGTCAGGAGCAGATAATGCTGACAATGTGACTATACCGGGTTATTTTCTAACTAAAGAAGATTGTGATCCAATAGAAAGAGAACTCCAAGAAGGGAATGAAGTCGAGATTGCTTTTGTGCCTACTGAAATATTGAACATTTCCGGAGGTTTTGACAATGGAATAATTGCGCATGAATATGGCCATGGGATCTCTTCAAGGCTCACAGGTGGAGCTTCAAGATCATCCTGCCTGAATAATGACGAAGAAATGGGAGAAGGATGGAGTGATTTTTTTGGCCTTGTAGTAACTCAGCAAGAAGGAGATATTGGAGAAAATCCTCGAGGAATAGGTACTTATGTGATAGGCCAACCAGTTGGGTCCAGAGGTATAAGAAGATCACCATATTCAATAAATCGATCTGTTAATGATCAGACCATGAATGATATCAGAGGTACAGGTACTGCTCCTCACCCTGTAGGTGAAATCTGGGCAGGGGTACTTTGGGATGTTTATTGGCTTTTTATTGATCAGTATGGATATGATGGAACATGGAAAAATGAAGATGCAGGTAATCACAAAGCCCTTTCTTTAGTTATGGCTGGATTAAAACTGCAGCCATGTAGCCCAGGATTTATTGAAGGTCGCGATGCAATAATTGAGGCTGATAGAATGATGTTTGATGGAATACATGAATGTCTGTTGTGGAATGCTTTTGCCGCAAGAGGAATAGGATTTGATGCTATTGGAGGAAACCGACAAAATAGAGATGATAATGTAGAAGGCTTTCAGACCTTGCCATCGTGCATCAAAACAATAAAAATAAGTAAAGAAGCTCCTGAAGCCAGCAATGTAGATGATGAAATAGAAATAACGGTTACTGCTATAAATCATAAAGAAGAGACCTCTACTAACACGGTTGTAAGAAATACTCTTCCGGAGAATGCGGAGTTTATTTCTACAGGTACAGATTTCTCTCCAATGCTCTCTAATGGAGTTTTGACATATAACATTGGAGATTTGGCTTCCCAGCAGGAAGTAGAAATGAAGTATAGAATCAGAGTGGGAACAGAAAAGCAAACACAGAGAATGCTCTTCGATGATTTTGGCCCAGGTAATGGTTTCTTTTCAAACCCAACGGCTATAGGGGCAAACAATGAATGGAAGTTATCCCCTATAGTGAAGAGGCTCGGAAGAAATTCGTATAATATCATTAATGACACCTTAGAGGTAGAAGGCTTCTTGCAACAATCAATCCCCGTTGTTTTGGATCAAGAAAAACCTGCATTCAGGTTTTGGCACAGATACTTTACAGAGTATGGATACGATGGTGGAATAGTAGAAATATCGGAAGACGGTGGTCAGTCATGGTCTTATGTTCCCGACGATTTGTTTTTGTCCAATAGTTATAATGTGGATATGATATTCAATCACTTTGACACTCTTCCAGCAAGTACAGCACCTGTAATTAAAGGATTTACAGGGAGTAGCGGAAGTTGGGTTCAGTCCATTGTGGATTTATCTTCTTTTAAAGGAAATGAAGTCCTGATAAGATTTAGATGGGTCTCAGATATCAATCAAGGAATTGCAGGCTCTTTCTCTGGATGGTTTATTGATTATGTAGATTATCTTGACTTAGCGGATGCCATCGGTACGACTTGTCTGACTGCTGATAATCAAGACGAAATATGTACTACATCTCAAACTGTGTTACAAGTAAAAGAAGGAAGTACTCCTAATAATGATATCACAAAATCAGAATTCAACTTATCAGTGTTTCCAAATCCATCTAATACGGATATGAATGTGAGATTCACACTAGAAAAGAAAACAGATGTAGTATTCACTATTTCAGATCTGAATGGACGAGTGATCAGTAGAAGTAGCAATTCATTTAATTCAGGCACCCATTTCGAAAATGTACTTTCCAATAATTTGCCGCAAGGGACTTACATTTTACAAATGAATATTGGTGGGCAATTATATAATGAGAAATTGATGAAATTATTGGAGTAGATGCTTTAGTCTAGATATTGCACTGTTACTTTCCACCAAGAGAAGAAAGTATTGATAGAATTTATTTTTTGGATTTTTTTTAATCAAACAAATCATTAGTAAAAAAGCATCTTTCACTTATATTAGTTTTTTTGTGCCCTTTATATTTCTATGGTCAGAATGTGGGCAATGGTAGCCAGAATGTAGCTAAAGGAGCCGCCCCATCTTATTTTATGTTGGACGTAGAAAGTTTAACAGATGCTAGAGCAAGAATATATAGTCCCAACAAATCATATGCTGGTTTTTTATTCGATAACAGCCTCCGACAATATTTTTTAGGTGTGTCGACTGAAGATTTTGGTTCTCAGTTTGACGTAGTGGACAATACGGCTTGTATCCTTGCGTAAAAATAAGACAGTTTAAAAATGAATTAAATTTAAACTGTTATGAAGAAATCAAAATTTAGTGAGAG
>DKPS01000168.1 GCA_002471345.1 Saprospiraceae bacterium UBA7328 | reverse complement strand
CTCTCACTAAATTTTGATTTCTTCATAACAGTTTAAATTTAATTCATTTTTAAACTGTCTTATTTTTACGCAAGGATACAGAGGTAAATAATTTAGTTAATTTCATTTGAAACTTTAAATAGTTGTATTGAACAGTATCAGCATTTTTGAAATCTTTAAAATTGGAATTGGTCCTTCCAGTTCACATACATTGGGACCATGGAAAGCGGCTAAGGAATTTATAGAACAATTAGATGAATCTTTTGATAGAATCGAAGTTCAATTATATGGATCACTTTCGAAAACAGGAAAAGGACATGCTACGGATTTTGCAGTACAACTAGGCCTTTCAGGTTATGATATTGAATCTATTCCAGTAGATGATATTGAAAGTATTATTAGAAGAATTGAAAAAGATCAAAAAATTCGTTTTAACAATATTGAATTCGATTTCATTCCAAATGAAGATATTTTGTTTGAAAGTGTAACTCATTCTTTGCATCCTAATACGTTAATATTCAGTAGTTTAAAAGAAGGTAAAAAAGTAAAAAGTCAGACTTATGCATCGGTAGGAGGCGGGTTTATCGAAAAAGAAAAGCAGGAGAGAGAGGAGAAAGAGGAGAAAGAAATTCGTCAGCTACCTTTTCCAATAAATCATGGAAAAGACATTTTAAAATATACAGATCAAAGGAATTGTAACATCTCCGATATTGTGTTTCAAAACGAACTAAGTATCAGGTCAGAAGAAGAAGTTCAAAAGAAAATTACTGAACTTGTTGATGTAATGTTGGAGTGTGTATATAGAGGATGCAATACAGATGGAACACTTCCGGGTGGACTCAATGTGAAAAGGCGTGCCAAAGGTATTCATCAAAAATTGCTTGGAGATAATAACTACTCTAAGAGATCAGATTGGATCCAAGCTGTAAAAGGGTGTAAAAAAGAATTTAGACAAATCAATCAATGGATCAGTTGTTTTGCTCTTGCGGTGAATGAAGAAAATGCGTCTATGAGAAGGGTAGTGACATCACCTACAAATGGTGCTGCTGGTGTAATCCCAGCTGTGTTACTGTATTACTATTTCTTTTGTGAATATGAAGGTGATAAGGATATTCAAAACTTTCTTTTAACAGCTGGAGAAATAGGTTGCTTATTTAAAAAAGGTGCAACCATATCAGCCGCTGTGGGAGGATGCCAAGCAGAAATCGGAGTCTCTTCTTCGATGGCAGCTGCTGGGCTCACAGAAGTAATGGGAGGTGCACCGAGGCAAGTGTTGATGGCTGCAGAAATTGCGATGGAGCATCACCTTGGATTGACCTGTGATCCAGTAGGTGGATTAGTGCAGATTCCGTGCATAGAAAGAAACGCTATGGGAGCTATCAAAGCAATCACTGCCTCAAATATTGCACTAGCAAGTGATCCGGAAGATGCTAAAGTAGACTTAGACACTGTCATTAAAACGATGTGGGAAACGGCACAAGAAATGAATGGAAAATATAAAGAAACATCAGAAGGAGGACTAGCTTTTAATCTTCCAGTCTTTTATCCTGAATGTTAGACTTTAACTTTAGTCAGATTCAGCCTTGTTGGCTTGTGGATCTGTTCTTTTCTTGATATTAGTCAATGTGTCCAAGCCAGTTTTCACCTCTACATAGATACCATCTGAAAGGCCAAGTTCAATCTCTTTTTTCTCATAAGATTGAGAACTGGTTTCTATTTCTACAAATGCTAAATCTCCCTCTTCATAGATCACGTCTCTCTCTTGTACCGCTACCACTTGATTGATTTTATTGAGAATTACATCGGCATTTGCACTATATCCAGCTCTTAGAAATACATTATCCGGAATATTAGCTAAAGCAGCTTTGATTTCAAACTTTATGCTTCCTTCTTCATCTATTCCTTTGGGTGAAATGAATTCTAAGTTAGCTTTAAAAGTATTGTCTAATATAGCTCCAACCGTTACCACAAGAGGCATTCCATTTTCCAATTTATTCACATCAGATTCATCTACTTTTCCTTCAAATATTAAATCAGACATATCTGCCACTACAGCTATTGTGGTCCCTTCATTGAAAGTATTTCTTTCTACCACAGAACTTCCTTCTTCATTTGGAAGATCTAACACCATACCATCTACAGTAGAGGTGATCACATTCGATACCTGACCAGAATTTTTAGTTGCTCCTTCTCTAAGTAATTGCAGATTGTTTAGTGCAGCAGAGTACTCTTGTTTTCTGATATCGAGATCGATGTTGGCTTGCCTCAAATCATTATTGGTACTAATTTTTGCATTTTCATAAATACTCTTTTTTAATTCCAAGTCTAGCACAAATTGATCCCACTGAGATTGGGATATTATGCCATCTTCGAACAAGTCTCTATTTCTTAATTCCTCAGATTTTGCTGTTTCAAAATTTACCCTGGCTTGATCAGTACTGAGTTGAGAGGTGTTGAGCTTATTGATCCTTTCCATTTCTTTTTCTGAATCCTTTACCCTTATACTAGCCAATTCTACATTGGATTTTGCACTATTTATGTTGACCTCACTTGGAATCAATTTAATTCGTGCTAGTTTTTGACCTTTGCTAACTTGCTCACCTTCTACAACATACAACTGATCTATCACACCAGTTACTTGTGGTTTGATATTGATTTCTTTTCTAGGTTTGATACTTCCAGATGCCACTGCCTTAAGGGTAATGTCTTTGATTTCTGGCTTAATATTCTCATATTTTACGGGGTCTCCTTTAGATTGAAAATAGAAATAGCTGACTAACCCAAAAGTGATAACAGCCAGGAATACTGCAGCTAAGATTAATTTTATTCTACTCATGATATGATTTTGATGATCGTTTTTCTTTTTTATTTCTTTTGTTTTATTCGTCTTTCAGTGCTTCTACAGGATTGATTCTGGATGCATGAAGAGCTGGAGCAAGTCCAGCTAATGCACCTGCAATGATTAAAACCATCAATGAAAAGACCGCTACCCCTAAATTCACTTCTGGATTGTAAAATTTTTGGACATTGATGTCATTAGCAACCATTAGGTAGCTTAATCCTGCAATGATTATGGAGCCTAATGCCAAGCCTATATAACCTGAAAGAGCTGTAATGAAAATGGACTCTGTGAGTATCATATTTATAATTGACACAGGAGTAGCACCCATTGCCTTTCTGATTCCTATTTCTTTAGTTCTTTCTTTTACAATAATCAGCATGATATTACTTACCCCAATAATACCTGCAAGTAGGGTTCCTACACCTACAAACCATAAGAAAAGCTGAATCCCCATAAAGAGAGATTGAACTTGACTGAATTCTTCTTCTAAATTGAATCCTCCTATTCCGTCTTTATCGTCGGGATGTACCTTATGCCTCTTCTTAAGTACAGCTCTTACTTTTGGCTCCATGGCGGCAACGCTTATACCTTCTTTAGGTTGACAAATAAGCCAGTCTATTTCATTATTTGTACCAAAGGCTTGATCCATTGTAGTGAGTGGAATTACTACAGACTCCATATCATCTCTTGTCCAATCCTTGATGTCTCTTGGGCCATAGACTCCAACAACTTGAAAATCTATACCTCTTAGTTGCACGTGTGATCCAACAGCAGTGGAGTCGCCAAAAAGCAACTTTATTACTTCCGTACCAAGTACCACTACTTTTCGTCTTTCATCAATATCCCGTTGATTAAGGTATCTTCCTTGATGTACCATAAGACCCACCATGTCTTTGAGATTTGTCAATTCACCTCTTAGTTCATAGTTCTCTTGACTTTCCTTGTAGGTCACTGGTATGGATCCCATAAAATTTCTAGGTGCTGCTTCAGCTAATTCTGGTATTTCAGCAATAAGAGCTTCTATATCATCCAATTTCATTCTAATTCTACGTCCAGGTTTCATTCCTTTGTATGGCATAGAAGTACGATTGGCCCACGTATACATAATATTTCTAGCTCCACTCCCAAAATCTCTATACACCCCATTTTCTAGGCCTTTTCCCATTCCTAAAAGGAAAACCAGCATAAAAACACCCCAAAACACACCTAAGGCTGTGAGTATAGTACGCAGCTTATTCTTCTTTATCGTACCATATATTTCTTGCCATTTGTCTTTATCAAATATTCCCATCAGGTTACTTTTTAATCGCTTTTCATGGCTAATACTGGATTAATTCGCGCTGCTTATAAGGCTGGAAGGAGCCCCGCTAATGCTCCAGCAATGACAAGTACTAATGTTGTAGAAATGGCTACTCCAAGATGCACTTCTGGGTTTCTCCAAAATTCTGTAGATACATTCTTGGCTAGAGCCATGAGACCTACTCCACAAGCCATTCCCATATATCCTGCTAATCCTGTGATCAGGATAGATTCTTGTAGGATCATAGATACTATAGAGAAAGGAGTAGCACCTAATGCTTTTCGTATTCCGATCTCTTTCGTCCTATCTTTTACTATAATGAGCATGATATTGCTTACTCCTATCACACCTGCTATGATGGAAAATATACCTACAAGCCATATGATGCCATTGATTGCAGTCATCATGCTTTGAAATTCTTTAAAATCTTCGGCGTTATTATTTGCTCTAAATGCTCTACGATCTTTTGGGTCAAAATTTTTCCTTTTAGAAAAGTCACTGACTACTTGGGCTTGAAGAGCAGCCATTTGTGGTATGTCTAAACCATTGGCTGTGAATACAATACGATGTAATCTGTCGCTTCCTGAATATACTTTTTGAGCTGTAGAAATGGGTACTAATATGTTTTTCATCATCCACTCACCACCAGTATCATAGAATACACCAGCCACTTTGTAAGTAATGTCATCTACCACTATCTCTTTGCCTATTGGATCTTCATCTTCAAATAGTTTTTCTTTAACAATTCTTCCAATGACACATACTTTTTTGAAGTTAATTAGATCATCTTCATTGAGAAATCTGCCTTTAGTAATGATAATGTTTTCTACCTCTTTGTAATCTGGATGCACACACTGGACAGTGAATGAAAGAGTTGTATTTTTAAAGGACGCTGTCTTATCACCACTTAGGAAAAATCTACCAGTAATATTGTCTACATCATCGTAATGATCTTTGATAAAATCAAAATCACTATTGTCAAATCTTATGAGTTTTCCTTTTTGGATTCCATTATAAGGCATGGAAGTACGACCTGGATTGAGCTAGATACTATTCACAGCTTCATCAGAAAATTGATATTGGATGCCATTACTTAATCCTTGTCCTGCTCCGAGTAAGAGGACTAACATAAATATACCCCAGAATACACCAAAAGCAGTCAAGGCAGTACGAAGTTTATGTCGCTTTATAGATTCGAAAATTTCTTGCCACTTTTCGTAATCAAACATCTGTTTTTTTTAATTCTCTATAAGGCCATCTTTCACTTTGATACATCTGGAGGTATCATTTGCTATTTCTTGCTCGTGAGTTACGATTACGAAAGCAACTCCTTCTTCATTGAATTGCTTGAACAGATCGATTACTTCTTCTGATGTCACAGAATCTAATGCACCCGTAGGTTCATCAGCCAAAATGACTTTAGGTTTACTTATTAAGGCTCTTGCTATTGCCACTCTTTGTTGCTGGCCACCAGACATTTGGTTAGGGTAGTGATCTGCCCATTCTTTGAGTCCCACGCGTTCCAAATATTTCATGGCTAATTCTTGCCTCTCTTCTCTAGGCATTTTCTGATAATAGAGAGGTAGCGCCACATTCTCTTTGGCCGTTTTGAAAGGCAGAAGGTTAAAAGACTGAAATACAAATCCTATTTTCTCATTTCTTAAAAGAGCCGCTTTGGTCTGACTCATTCCTTTAATCAAAGTACCATCAAGGAAATAATCACCATAATCATATTCATCTAATATTCCTGCAATGTTGAGTAGAGTGGATTTGCCTGAGCCTGAGGAACCCATAATGGAAACAAATTCACCTTCATTGATAGTCAGGTCTATGCCTTTGAGAACATTTAATTTGTTGAATTCAGTCGAATAGTATTTGTGTATACCTCGTATTTCTATCATGTTGACACTCTAAAGATTCATACGAAGGCTTAATAGTTGCACGCAGTTTGTGATTTGTGCAAAAACTTTCACATTAACCATAGAAGACTAGAGCTATTGATGTGGCTCAAGGAAATGTTTAGATCAATTACACCTTTGTTTAGATGAAATGATAGAGTTTTGATTTTTATACATAGTAATATGAAGAACTAGTACCCAGCGGCTTGACCATCTTTACGTGATTCTGAAGCTCCATAGTAAACTTTGTTTTTGTCATCCCACATAATGGCTTGATATCCTCCATAGATTCCTACATTGAATTGTACTTTATGTCCTTTTATGACCAATTCACGTATAGCATCATACTCTATGCCGTTTTCAAGATTGAGTACTCCTCCATTACTCATGATATTGCCCATCGGCTGTGATGAACCTACATGTCTCATTCGAGGAGCATCTCCTGCTTCTTGAAGATCCATGCCGAAATCAATTAAGTTCACAACTATCTGTGCATGGCCCTGAGGTTGAATAGCACCACCCATCAGACCAAAACTGATGTATGGCTTGTCATCTTTTGTAATAAAAGCTGGGATAATTGTATGAAATGGACGCTTTCTGGGTTCTAGATAGTTGAAATGCTCAGGGTCTTGAACATTGAACATTTGACCTCTATTTTGTAAAACAAAACCCAAATCTGTTGGGCACATTCCTGATCCAAACCCTGCATATATGCTCTGAATCAAAGATACCATATTACCATCTTTGTCAGCAACAGTGAGATATGTTGTATTTCCTCTTTCAATTTCCCCAGAAGGATATTCTCTAGCAGCTTTGTTCGGATTTATGAGTTTTGCTCTTTTTGCACCGTATTCTTTTGATATCAATTGATCTACAGGAATTTCATTGAAATCCATATCGGCGTAATACTTAGCTCGATCTTCAAAAGCGAGTTTTTTTGCTTCAGTGATAAGATGTAGATATTCGGTAGAGCCGAATCCCATTTCTTTCACATCATAGCCTTCCATGATGTTGAGTATTTGTAATGCTGCTATGCCCTGACCATTAGGTGGCAATTCCCATACATCATATCCTCTGTAATTAGTACTTACTGGATCTACCCAATCAGAAGTATGGGCAGCCATATCATCATAGGTTACAAATCCACCATTCTCTTTCATGTAGGTATCAATAGTCTCAGCAATATCTCCTTTATAAAAAGCATCGCGCCCACCTTTAGCAATTTTTAAATAGGTTTCTGCTAAGTCAGAATTCACAAATATTTCTCCTTTCCTAGGTGTTTTTCCATTGGGCATATAGGTTTCTTTGAAACCTGGATATTTTGCCCTTGAGACAGCACTAACCATCATCTCAGCAGCGATAACCTCAGTTACTGGAAATCCATCTTGACCATATTCAATTGAAGGAGACAGTATATCTGCCATATTCATTGATCCAAATCTCTCATGCATGGTAAACCATCCGTCTACACATCCAGGTACAGATACTGATAAGGGTCCAGTATACGGAATGTATTTTTTGCCTTGATCTTGGAAGTATTCTGCTGACAAAGATTTTGGAGATCTACCACTAGCATTCAGTCCATAGAGTTTTTGTGTTTTTGCATCCCAAATTATAGCAAAAAGATCACCTCCAATTCCGCAACTTGCTGGTTCTACAAGGCCTAACATTGCATTTGCAGCTATGGCGGCGTCTATTGCATTTCCACCTTTTTTCAAAATGTCCAGAGCCACTTGAGTCGCTAATGGCTGAGCAGTTGCTACCATTCCATTCTGTGCTAATACCTCAGAGCGAGTGGCAAATGTTTTTCCAACAATTCTATTCTGTGACATAAGTGGAAGGGTAAGTAAAAAAACAAGGGTAGAAATTATAAATCTATTCATGGTCTAATTATAAGATGGACAGAAAGATAAGGTTATTGGAGAATTAAATTGTTATGCAACAAACAACGATTATAAGGACTTTATATAATAAAGAGAATGAATAGGATTATTCCATTCTGAAACAAATACAGCTATATCCTCTCTTTACTTCAAATCATAAATCTGACAAACTTCTAATCTCCAATGGCACTATAGACAAACTGTCGCAACTTTGAAGCATAAAGATTCGTATAAGGGAAAGATTGTGTCATCAATATGGCAACCATATCTTCTTCTTGATCAACAAAGAAGTAAGTGTTAAATGCACCACCCCAATGGAATATCCCTTCACTACCAGAAATTTTACTATCAGACAGATCTGTACGTATCCCAAAGCCAAGTCCAAACCCATTACCAGGAGAATATGGTAGATCTTCAATATAATTCTCTGTCATTAATTCCAGGGTTTTTCGTCCAATTATTCTCTGGTTATTGTATTTCCCATTATTCAACAACATCAGACCGAATTGCATATAATCATGGGCAGTTGAAAAAAGTCCATGTGTGCCTCCATAAATTGTATTGCCTTGAATAGGACCCCAAGGTTCTGCATAGGCCAAAGATCCATCTTCTTGCATCTGGTGTAAGCCGACTAATCTGGACATGTTTTCGTCTGAAACATTGTATCCAGTATCATCCATTCCAAGGGGATCAAAGATTCGTTCTTGTAAAAAATCTGCGGTCGATTGGCCAGAAAAATGTTCTATCAAAAGTGCCAATACATCCGGTGAAGCACTATAGTTCCATTGTTTTCCAGGTTGACCCATTAATGGGTAGCTGGCTAGGGCGTTAACTCGATCTTCAATCGTCTTATGATCCACGGTTGTTTCACCCCCAAAACTACCATATAGCAAATTTGCTAACTTCTGGTCATACTCATTATTTCCTAATCCATGAGAAAAGCCGGCAGTATGGCTGAGCAAATGCCAAATTTGAATTGGCCTGTCTAATGGTACATAATCCACTTTCGTTTTGCCATTCTCATCTATACCTAATTCCATGACTTTCATATCACCAAATTGCGGCAAGTACTTTGAAACAGGATCTGTTAGAAAGAAATGGCCTTCTTCGTATAAAGTCATAAAAGCAATCGATATGATCGGCTTTGTCATTGACTGAATATAAAAAATCTTGTCTTTAGTCATTGGTGCTTTTGTGGACATATTGTTATATCCAAATGCCCCAGAATGAGCAATATGACCTTTTCGGGAAATCAGGCTCACTGCACCGGGTATGCGACCTGCTGCGATTTCCTTTTCAAGGTAGATCTCATAATTTTCAAGTCCATCTGCATCAAAACCTGCCGCTGCAGAATTAATTGATGACCCATTTTGGGCTAAACTAGAAATAGAAAAACTAAAGAAGAAGAGAATCGCTAAAGGGGCTAATCGTGAAAGAGTAAAATTCATAGTCATATAATTTAGAAAATATTGAGTCTAAAGAAAGGAAAATTTGTGAAACAAGCATCAAAATATAGAAAGATGATGAAAATCAAAGATTGAGCTATTCGGTATTTAAATCATTCACTTTCAAATAACATTTCCAAAATCACTAGTGATCTGATATTAGGATAGATGCTCTCTTTTGTTACATGATTCCACCTCATGTTACATGATTTCTAAAAGTTACAATCTTACTTAAACCTGTTACAATCCTCCTCAGAATAGGCTTCAAATACGATGATCATTGAATTGTCAATCGAATCTCAGGATTCACTTTTTAACAATTCAAAACAATCGTATAATGAGAAATTCAAATTATAATAGAATCGTACAGGAGGATATTTCTGGATTATGAATTCAATGGACCCTTCTTTTAGAAAACCCGATTAGATATTTTCTTCTTGGGTTTTTCTATTTACCATTTTATCTATCCAAGTTCTCATTACAAGAAATTCACATTCACTTATCTTATTTTCTACCTGAACTGAATTTGCGCCTTCCCATATCACTTTTACAATACTTACAAGATTTAGTGATGCTTGATAAGTTGAGTTATTCATCTTCGATTTTGATCTATTGAAAAAAGAAATGCTAGATCTCAGTATCTCATTTTTCTCCAGATACTCTTCCTGACTAGAACAAAGTGAACAAAGTGTAATCCATCTAGCTCTTAACGATAGGTTAGGGCGGTTGAGGTGCATCTCTTGAGAGCTCAAAACCTCAAGAGCTTTTCCATATTGATCCTTTGCAAAAAGCCACATAGCCAAAGCCATATTTTTTACACTTATATGATCTTCACTATTGACCTTATTAATCCATTGATTAATGAATTCGACATGATTTATCTCAATATTTGAATTGCTTAAAGAATCGATAATATTTAGAAATGTATTTTCAGTCAATCTGTTGTTTTGAAAATATATTCCTTCCTGAAGACCAAAAATGGTCAGCTCGGCCATTATTCCTTTTTTTGACTGATCTCCTCTTCTAATGTTTTCAATACAATAGTTAATCAGACGTATAATGATGGCCTTTTTCAAATCCTTCGATATTTCGTTCTTTTTAGTGAAGAGAGAATCAACCAAATGATCAAAGCTTTTTTGACTGTTTGTGGAAATTAGAGTGTTGAGATTTTCAATCAATTCAGACAATATTGTTTTGTCTGATTCTTTTGATAGAGATTCATTAATATTCTTTATTGCTTTGAGGTTGGCAAACTCCGTTTTGTAGAAAGCCCCTAGATCTTTTGAAAATTGGATTCTGTTCTTTTCTGCTTCTACCAGAAATCTCACAGGTTTGGTATTCTTCTCGGAGATATCTGAGAAATACATTGTATGATTCATTTCCAACTTTCTCAAATTATGAAATAGACTAATCTTGGGGGTTGATTCTAGTTCAGTATTTACTTCCTTCCATGTTCGTTCGAAATACGTGTATAGCCCTTTGTTTTTAAAAATTTTAGTTAATAGATATTTATGTTCATATTTCCCTTCTGGAGAATTCATATAGTGATGCACCATGAAAGCTTCTATGTCTTTTACTAAATCTGAAATAAGATTGAGAAATGCCCTGTCGTTCAGTCCTTTGATTACCTTTCTTTTTACTTGCTCATCTGAAAGTTTCGGAGATGAAAGATCATGTCTATATTTAAATATATACTCAAAGAGCAATAGCCCTTTAGCATCCTTTTTATTGCAGTACCTCAGATACTTATGACATGCTCTCCATTCCTTTTCTTCAAAAGTTTCGAGAATTTTAATGATTTTTTTGCCATACATATACCAAAAATAGAATAATAATAAGAGGGATTATTTGATTTGTATATGCGTATAAAATATTGAATATCAATAACTAATTATCCATTATAAAACTAAGTATGTATAATATTTCATAATTAATCAGGTGTAAATTATAATTTTTTGGATTGTACTCGTATACGTCTTAGACTAAATTTGGATTATATATAGAAAATGATCTGAAGGTCTTCGGATCATTCAGAATGACCAATTAGTTCAGCGACTTGATCTTTGATTCAAGTCTACAAAACCATACTATGAAACATTTATCAACCTATACATTATTATGTTCCTTTTTTCTTTTCATGTGCTCTTGTGAAAGAGATGATATCATTCAAAATGATCTTAGTTGTGAAGAAAAAGTTGATATGGTTTCTTTCAATAGACTACAAGTCATAGGTAGTCACAATAGTTATCGCATAAGACCAAATGAGGCCATTCTGCAATTGATTACGGCTTCCGCAGGACAATTACCTCCTGACTTCACAGCTGATTCCTGGGACTATAACCATGTCAGCTTGAATGATCAATTCAGCAATTATGGTGTCAGAAGTGTAGAGATAGATGTATATAGGGATCCTGATGGAGGTCTATTTCATACACGTAAGGGAAACGCTCTAGTGGGTCTGGATCCTGATTCTATGGAAGATGAGTTACTGCAACCTGGACTTAAAGTGATGCACTTTCCTGATTTTGATTATCTAAGTCATCATCTTACATTCAAAGGTACTTTAGATAATATAAAACAATGGTCAGAAGCTCATCCCAACCACGTGCCCATTACAATATTAGTAGAGGCTAAAGAAGATTCTCCTGACCAATTGCTTCCTGGTTACGGTCTTACTACTTCATTGGCTTTTGATCAGAATGGTGTGGAAGAAATTGAGATGGAGATAAATGATGTTTTCTCTGGAAACATGAGCCACTTATTCACTCCTGATGAATTAAGAGGAAGTGCATCCACTCTGAATGATGCTGTGAAAGCTGGTAACTGGCCATCACTCAGTGAGATGAGAGGTAGGTTAATTTTTGTACTCATGGGATCAGATGCCGCAATCGATCATTATATACCGGATCATTCGTCTCTACAGGGTCGGAACATGTTCGTATTTACTGTTGCGGGTACGCCTGAATCGGTGTTCATTAAAATGGACGACCCAATAGCTAATTTTGGCTTGATACAGCAAAGAATTGCTGAGGGATATGTGGTAAGAACACGAGCTGATGCGGATACCAAAGAAGCTAGAAATGGTGATTATACGAGATTTATGGCATCAATAAATAGTGGTGCTCAGATAATATCTACAGATTACTACAAACATTATGTGAGGGCAATGAGTGATATGGGATGGACTGATTATGAGGTGAGTTTTGAAAATGATGTGATCGCGAAATTACATGATACAATTAGTGCTGACCCATTTGATTGTGAAGTTATTGAATAAAAATTTTGAAGAAAGAATTTGACTCATAGTAAATTCAAAACCAAATAAAATGAGCAGACTTAAAAGTATTTGCATTTTAAAACCTACTTTTCAATTTGAGATAATTGTTCTTTTAACTTTCATATTCATTTTCGCATTCAATAATGGGACGTATTCTCAATCTCAAACACTAAAACCACAATATAAGAGTTGGGTTAAGCTCCAAGCTGAAAAGAAAAAAGTAAAATCATACATACATAAAGTGGATGAAACAGGTGTCTATTTTCTTAATAGAAATTATAAACCAGAAGAAGAACAGTATGAATTTTATGGATTTGACGAAATAAAGTCGATTGGCATAAAAAAGAAAGGGAAGTTTCTTAAAAGTATATTGATAGGAGGATTAGTTGGTGCTAGTATTGGTGTAGCATCAGGATATATAAGTGGAGATGATCCTCCAAGGAATAGCGGCTGGTTTTGTATTTTCTGTCCAAGATCATTAACTACAGAACAAAAGGCAACAAATAGGGGAATTGGTTTCTGAATAACAGGAGCTACTATTGGAGGAATTGTAGGTGCTTTTCGAGGTCATATTTCACTAAACAAGAAGTCTCCTAAATACAAACAGGATCTCGAAAAACTGAAATCATTAAAACTCAATAGGTAAATAATGTCTGAAGGCTAGTGAAATGTTGGTTTGCCCTCCATATTTCTAACAAATGTTACAAATAACCCTCTATCTGATACATATGATCGGGTCAATATCTCCATATGTAAAGACATTTCAATTATTAAATCATCATCGATAACAGTACGAAAATGAAAAGTTTACACTCTGTTTTACTCATAACAAGCTTGTTATTAAGCCTTTCTTCTATCCATGTGAAAGCACAAACTATTGGAAAGTTTGAAGACAATAGATGGACCTATGATAGCAAAGTGTACAAGTATTCAGAACTAGAATCAATACTAGGCCAAAACAGTAAAGCAAAGACATACTATAACATTGCCCTGCAAAAAGGAAAAGCGTCAAAAGGATGGGGTTATGCAGCTGGAGGGAGTGCGGCCTTGGGTGTACTCACTTTAGTTCTAAACAAGGAACCGCAGTCTTGCCGTAGTAATGATTTTTTCTCCGTCTCTATTGGATGTGCTATTGACTCTGGAACTCAGAATATAGTGCCTGTCTTTCTGCTAGGAATAATAACACCGATAACAGGGATAATCTCATTAACATTAAATGGAAAATCCAATAAGTATAAAAAAATGTCAGTTGACAGTTTTAACGAAGATATCAGTTCTCTAAAGCCTAAAAAGCAGTCAAATCAACTCAGCTTGGTTGTGTCAGATAGAATAGGTCTACAACTTAGGTTTTGAGATGGATCTTACTTTATAATATTCTAACAATTCTTCAATAAAACTCAGATACCTATCCAACTTTATTAAATAAAAACAAAAGAAAACCATGAGAGTAATTAAATATTTTATAATAAGCTTCTTCATACTATTTGGCAGTACTCACCTTTCATCACAGATTATAGAAAAGATCACGATTAATCATTATGAGTACATGAATGAAACCTTTAAGTACGGGGAAATGGATTCCATTTTTGTGAAAAGCTCGGAAGCGAATGCTCATTTTCTGAGAGCTAAAAAGCAGTTCAAGACAAGTAAGTCACTAGGTTATATTTCACTAGCATCTTTAGGTGTAGGTGTAACCGGGATAGTTATAGCTGGCAATTCAGTTGGCTTCTTGAGTAATGATCCAGCCTTAGGTGCAGGATTAGCAATGATGGTTATAGGTGGTCTGTTTGGGGCAATTATGGGAACCAGTGGACTTATTGCTCTATCATCTGCAAAGAAGAATCAACGTCGCTCTGTTTCTATTTTCAATCAAGAACAGTCGGATCTAATACCTGAAAAAAGAAATGTAGAGCTCAATGTCATAGCGAAGAATGGAATAGGAATTCAGATGAAATTTTAAAACTCAGAAAAATGAAATATTCTAAAGCAATATTGATCTTAAGTTCTCTATCTCTGATAATGCTCATTATCCTTTCATGTGGAAAGGATTTTGAGACTTGTGACGAAACGGGATGTCCTGACGGATATAATTGTGAAGAAGATATTGTTCATGGATGGAGATGTGTTGAAGTGCCATTTGTTAAAGAAGTAAATGGTACTTTATTGAATAGAGCGGACGGAAATCCAATTTCTGATATGAGAATGGAGACATTCACATATTGCATTGACTTTTTTGGATTGAATGATTGTTCTAATCCACCACCTTCGCAATACAGTACAACTGATGATAAAGGCAATTTTATTTTTAGGAATGTTACTGGGAACAAAATCCGTTTTGCTGAAAATGCACACAGAGAAAAATATCAGCAATACTCCGTTTGGGTAGACGGCGGCGAATTAGAATCGCTTTTTAGGATTACTGGAGCAGACATTTCTTTAAATCGTGAGGTTCCACATGTATTAACTCTTGAAATTTATCCTAGGACTTACTTCAATCTTCACTTTACTAATGTGGCTCCAGCCCATGATGATATCATAGAATTTTCAATAGATAATGGTAATGTCCACCCAATAGGAGCTGATCCTACTGAGGACTACGCATACGTAGGGATTCATACTGATCAACAGATATCAGGTGAAACATATTGGGAAAATGAGATCACAATAGAATATCAGGTCACGACTGAAGACGGAATAGAAAGTTTTACCAAAAAGGTAGAATGCACACCTGGTGGGATGACAAAGATCGAGATTGAATATTAGTCAAGAAGCCAAATTAAATAGAAATGAAAACTATCAAATTATTAGGATTAACATGTTTTACATTCTTACTTATCATGACAAGCCAATCTTGTATCAAAGGGTTTGAATTTGGTGACAACAATAATGACCAAAATACTAACCCACCTAATGACTGTACTACTGGTATCATATTATCATCTCAAAAGGAAATAGATAAGTTTTCTAAAAAACATTCTGATTGTACACAGATATTCGGAAATCTGATTATTGGTCGAGATGATGTTGGAAGTTTCATTACAAATTTGGATGGGTTAAGGCAACTCACAAAAATTAATGGAGATTTGATTATGGAGCGGTGTGCCGCACTGAAAAACTTGAAAGGATTGGACAACATCACTGAAGTCTCCGGAACAGTCTTAGTCAGATCTAATGACTTTTTAGAATACATGGATGGCCTCACTAATCTTAGAAGAATAGGTAATTCTTTAGATATTAACAATAATCCTAGCCTTATAAATTTGAATGGATTGGCGAAATTAATAACATTGGGTTCTTTTTCCATTGAATCTAATCCAGCCCTGACTAGTTTATCAGGGTTACAAGGATTGATATCCATTGCTCAAGGTCTTTATATAAGAAGCTGTGATGCTCTCACTAATCTTACTGGAATGAAAAACCTTACATCATTAGGATCTTTGTCTGTTATTAACAATGAATCACTGGCTAATCTTAGTGGGTTACAGAAATTAGTTGATATAGATTATTTGTCAATAAGGAGAAATCCATCTCTTGTTAATCTTAATGGATTGCAGAATGTAAAAGCCATAGGAAGTATTGAGGTTTTTCAAAATACCGGGCTTCTTAGTTTAAATGGAATTAATAATGTATCCACTATAGAAGGAGGTATTTCGATAAGTGAAAATTCAGGTTTGGTGAGCTTGAATGGTATGGAAAGTATTAGTTCAGTTAGTGGAGGAATACGGATTAATGAAAACAAATCTTTGATTAATATAAATGGACTAAAGAACGTCATGTCTATTGGAGGATGGCTTAGGATTCGATCTAATCGTCTTCTCAAAAACTTGGAGGGCCTTGAAAATTTGACCAACATTGGAAGTGGATTGTATGGAGGTTATCTTAGGATAGAATCAAATTTGTCACTCAAGAGTGTATCGGCCCTACGTAATGTGACGTCTTTAGGGGGCAATCTAGAAGTAAAAACCAATGCATCACTTAAAAACCTTAATGGCCTAGATAACATCGAGCCATCTACTATTACTGAGTTACATATTACTAGCTCTAATAATCTCGCCGTGTGCAATGTGAAAAGTATATGTGAATATTTAAAAAGCGAAGGGAGACCAGTTACCATTGAAGGAAATGCCCTAGGATGCAACTCAAGAGAGGAGATAGAGGCAATGTGTCAATAAAATCAAAACATAAATAACATCAAACCTTTCTAATACCATATTATTAAAACTCACTCAAGGCATGAATATGAAAAATTCAAAATTACTAGTTACCACTTTATTCTTAAGCCTATGCGCATTTTCTGCAAGTACACAAACTATTGCAAAAATCGCAAAGAATAAATGGACCTATGATAGTAAAGTGTACAAATATTCAGAAATGGGGTCCATATTTAACCAAAACAGTAAAGCCAAAGCACATTATAACATTGCTCTTCAAAAAAAGAAGGCATCTAAGGCATGGGCATATACGACAGGAGCAATTGCTGGCACAGGTTTAATTCTCCTAGCCATAAACAAAGATTGTACTGGGTCATTTGATTGTTTGGATAATTCAATTAATGAAGATCTCATACCCATTGTTACGTTGGCATTGGTCATTCCGTCCGGTATTATTTCGATACTTCTAAATGGGAAGGCAGATGAACATAAACAGGAGGCTGTAGATATCTTTAACAATGAAATGTCGATTAAGATGCCTCCGAAAGAGCCTCTGAAGCTTAATATCATAGCTTCTAATGGATTGCGATTGCAGCTAAAATTTTAAATTGAGAGAAGAGATTTGAGACTCTATGCTCTTGTGGCCACGACTGTAACTTCAAGTCCAATGAATGGAGGTTACAAAAACTATGAGAAGCAGAGAGTGCAAGTGGAAAAGCATAACCAAAGAGATTAAGATAAATCAGTTTTGAAAGATGACAGAGTATTCGTTTGGTATTGAGCAAGAGTTTCAAAATCAATATTGTCACTATTGAAAATCATTTATGAATATAATTATGTTACCTTTTAGTGGAAATGCCAATATTCTAGGAAACAAACGAAAAGGAATGAATCATGCAGTACCGATTCATAGTAATGTTGCTCTTATTCAGTTCACACCTTCTTAGTCAAAACAATTTTTCTCCTGATCCTTTCATTTTCGAACAACTTCTTGAAGTCTATGATCTCAATGATCACGTCTACATTATAGAAGACCAAGAAGGCACCTTTTCTTTAGATCGGATTTTGGATCAACCCTTAGATTTTAAATTTGAAAAATTTGACAAGGAATCTCCTCTCAATGCTGAATTTGTCTACTGGCTTAGATTCCAAATTGTTAATGACTCATCATTTCACCATGAATTTGATAACTGGAAGTTGTTTTTGGAGATGCCAGATTTTGCAACAGTTTATATTCTGGATGAAGATGGTGTGGTTAAACAAGAAATTAAAAGTGGTCTGTATTACCCCTCATCAAAGAAGGATATGCCCTTTGGTAATATAGCCCAAAGAGTGAATATTTCGTTTGATGCTTCAGTACCTATTACCATTTATGTTAGATATGCAAAAAAGGACCATCATCCTCCAGCTGTGGATGTAAGTCTTCGTAAATATGACTTCTATCAATCATTAGATTTTGTAATAAATACTCGAAGAGATTGGGCTTTTTTGGGATTTGCTTTGACTATGATTCTTCTAAACCTTATTGTCTATTGGAATACACGCTACATCGCTTTTCTATATCACGGCCTTTTCATTTTGGGAACAATGATTTTCACTCTGGATTACTTTGGTGTTACAGATGATCTGCCTTTTATTAATAATCGAGCTCATTTGGTTCAGTTCGTAGATTATATTGGACTGCTGCTCATGGATGTCTGCTATTTCCAATTCATCAGACACTATTTGAACCTAAAACAACTCATGCCTCGATGGGATCGGGCTTTTGTGCTTTTTATCTACACTAAAATTATATTCTTTATAGGCCTAACTATTTTATATTACACTACGTTTAATGAACCTTTGGCTGATAAAATACTGGCCACATTTTTTGTCACTGAGTATCTATTTATTCTAATTTTCTTGTTTCCTCTTTTTATGACAAAAGAGAAGAAAGGGTTATTCATCATTGGGGGCACTTTGCTATTGTTCTTAGCTATTTCTATGAATGCTTATTCAATAATCAATTCTAGAGGTATCTGGACGTTGATGACTGAAGTAGGAATAGTAGGGGAGATATTATTTTTCACCTTAGGACTTGGATTTAGATTTAAAGAACTCAGAAATGAAGAACAAGAAGCACATAGACTCAAAGAACTGGATGAGTATAAATCTAAACTTCTCACTAACATCACTCATGAATTCAGAACTCCGTTGACAGTAATTCAAGGAGTATCAGAGTTATCAAGAGATTATCTTAAAACCAATAATGTTGCACAGTTAGAAAGTGGATTTCAGACCATAGAAAGAAACAATTCTGATCTTCTCAACTTAGTGAATCAAATGCTTGATTTAGCCAAATTAGAGAATAAGGACATGCATGTAAATCTCTCTCAACATGATATACTAGATGTCCTTACTCACATTATAAAATCTATTCAACCACTGGCTACAAAAAATGGAGTTGGTTTAAATTTTCACTTCAGTGAGGAGAAGGTGCTCATGGATTTAGACCAAGACAAAATACAAACAGTCATCACTAATTTATTGTCAAATGCCATTAAGTTTACTCCTGAAGATGGGTTAGTGACATTGCATCTTGAAGGGGAGAAAAAGGAGGACAATCATGTTGCCCACATCACCGTATCTGATACGGGATATGGCATTTCTGAAACTGATTTGCCATTTATTTTTGATCGATTTTATCAAATAGAATCAGGACCCTCTAGAAAGTTTGTAGGTACAGGAATCGGCCTTGCTTTGGTAAAGGAGTTAGTGGATTTAATGAAAGGAGAACTCAAAGTGACTAGCAAACTAGGGGAAGGAACAGCTTTCAAAATAAGTTTGCCTATTACTAATGTAATGGAAATTAGGACCGTAGAGCAAGTAGGTCTTCAATTTGAAAACTCGGTCAGTTCTGTTATACCTTATGAAATCAAAAAGAAGACTGCAGAACAGCCTGTGTTGCTCATAGTAGAGGACAATCTCGATATAGTGAATTATCTTATTTCTCTTCTGGAGGATTCATATATATTGGAGATTACTCATGATGGCAACATAGGATTAGAGAAAGCTCTAAAAGTTATCCCGGATATTATCATCAGTGATGTGATGATGCCGGGAATGGA
>DKPS01000233.1 GCA_002471345.1 Saprospiraceae bacterium UBA7328 | reverse complement strand
TAGCAAAAATACTGTACGTTCCTGTGGTATAATGCGCTGATACAACTTCGGGAATTGCTTTCAGTGAGGCAATTACATCACCGTACATATGACTTTTTTCAAGATAAATACCTAGAAAAGCGATGATGTCAAATCCAAGTTTTGAGAAATCAACCTTAAGTCTTGAGCCTTGAATAACTCCTTGATCAATAAGTTTTTTTAGCCTTACATGCACCGTGCCACCGGAGACATAAAGTTTTTGACCTATGTCAGCATAGGAAGTTTTTGCATCTTCCAGCATAATTGACATAATCTCTCTGTCAATCTTATCTACATCTAACAACTTTTTCATACCTGAGTAAGAAATTAATGGTGTTACCAAAAAATAATGCAGAACAACTTCGAGAGTAGCGTTAAATTCGGGACTGCAAATCTAGTAAATCAAAATGAAATTAAAATATCAAATCTACTTACCTGTTATAATTTCTACTTTTTTCGTGCTTGGAATGCTCTTTGGATATGGAATTAGGACCCTCCCAGTTGATTCTAACTCAACTTGGACTAAAACAAGCAAGGAGAAGAGGACCCTGTCTGAAGTAATTGGATTAATAGATCAAAACTATTATGAAGAACAAGAACCTGCTGATTTTGTAGATGCTGCAATATTTGAAATATTTGAAAGTCTTGATCCTCATTCGATGTATATCCCGCCTTATCATTCAGAAATGTTAGAAGTAAGTAATAGTGGAAAATATAGGGGAATTGGAATAGAGACCTTGGATATTGATAGCGATATATATATATCTAATGTAATTAAAGGAAGTCCAGCAGATAGTGTCCATATTCTGAAGGGGTCAAGAGTTTTGAGTATTAATTCAATTGATATTAAAGAAAATAGATGGAATGCAGATAGCCTGTCTCATTATCTGAAAGATAAGGATGCGGAGAATATAAAATTTAATTTGGATCATTTTAGCTATGATGAGCCGAGGGTTGTTGATGTAGTGCCTGCTGAAGTTAAAATCTTAAATATTGCAGAATCTTTTGAGATCATAGAGGAGGTAGGATATATCCGTATTTCCAAATTTGGAAATGATTCTTACAAGGATTTTATGCAATCTTTAGAAGGCCTGGTCAAGAATGATTCCTTGAATAACTTAATTATTGATCTAAGAGACAATCCAGGAGGCTATTTGCAAGAAGTGTGTAAAATTATCAGTCAAATACTACCTCAAAGGACAGCGTTTTTAACCACAGTAGATGCGGATGGAAGAAGCAAGCCATACCGTTCAATAGGTCAGTCTTTTTTCTATATTGGAAATATTATTGTACTCATAGACGAAGAATCTGCCTCAGCAAGTGAAATCCTTGCAGGTGTGCTTCAGGATATGGACAGGGCAATTATAGTAGGGGAGGAGTCCTACGGGAAAGGTCTAGTACAAGAGCAATTTAAATTGTCTAATGGTGGTGTAGCAAGACTTTCTGTAAGCAGGTATAAGCTCCCTTCAGGTAGATTTATTGGTCAAAGTGATAGCTTGAGTTTTGAAAGCCTTCTTTTGAATCGTTCTCTTAACTCAACAGGAAAGATTCAACCTGACTTTGAGCTAAAACATGAATTCTCAGTAAATAATATGAATATATTTAAAGCTGCAGTAGAAGCTCTAAATGCTAAAAGTATTGATGTAGATTTTGAGACGTATCATTTGCTAAATGATAATACGGATATCAATCTCAAATACGAAAAAGCACTGGTAAGATATGAAAATGACATGGTCTTGAAATACAAGGCCCTTTCAGATGATGTCATTAACAAAAGCTTAGAATTACTCAATACAAAAGACGAATGGGGAATTTTAAAGTGACTTATTCTCTGATAAAAAGTAATTCGCCTTTTTTATTGAATTCGGCCATGACAGATGGAAGCCTTTCTTCTTTGTCATCTTGTCTATGTTGTACAATGTAATCCATATGACGAAGAATGTCTCCAGTAACTTCATCAAAGTGTTTTGGAAACTGTTGTCCAGATAAATTTGCAGATGTAGATACTAATGGACTACCGAGCTCTTCAATAATAAGTTGGCAAAAAGGGTCATTAGCTACTCTCATGGCAATTGTCCCATCTTCCGATAAGATTGATTCTGGGAGACTATCTACCTCTTCATATATAAGTGTAAGTGGTTTCTTATGATACACCATTAATGTTTCTAATCTAGGATGGATGTTCGCATATGTTTTAAGCATTTCTATGCTGCTCACCAATAGTACAAATGGAAGTTCTCTTGGCCGTTTTTTAATATTATATATTTTTTCAACTGCCTCTAACTGGAAAACATCACATCCAATTCCCCATATTGTATCTGTAGGATACAATATTATCCCTCCACTCGTTAATGTATTGTTGATGACTTCTAACTCATCAAAATAATCTATTGTCATTGAAATCGTTATTTATATCCCATATTTGAAAAGCGTATGCAAAAATATGTCCCTTGTTGGATCTTTAGCAATAATTTTAACGCCCTAAACTTTTCTTAATGAATTTGTGTCATATAAAAGGGCTTTTTGTCTGTTTTCTGGTCATTTTTGTTTCTAATACTAATGAAGCAAGGCATATCATAGGAGGTGATATAAGTTATACTTGTCTCTCTCAGACTCCCACATCAGTAACTCTTCGCTTTCAACTTATTCTTTATAGAGATCAAAGAGACCCTGAAGGAGCAGATTGTGATGATGATGCAGAGTTTGGAATATGGCAAGGGCAAGAAGGAGCCTGGGCCTATATTGGAAAATCCAATCCTCAGCCTTTTCAACAAGCCATTCTTAATGAATTATTAAATCCTCCATGCGCAGATGCTGGTGGGGGCACTTCTGCGGGAATTGTCCCTAATGAACAGTGCATTTATACTTTTGATTTGACATTAGACAAAATTGATCAAAACT